>JAIMAD010000011.1 GCA_023512145.1 Bacillus sp. (in: firmicutes)
CTCTTACTGTTTCAGTGGTCACCCGAAACAAAGCAGCGGTTAATGACTCAATTTCAATCTAAATTTGGATTTCATCAAGAAGATCTCGATCGCCTTATTATCCCGCGATTTTACCGTTTCTTAACGTTTCACCCCTTAAAGGCAGCGGATGTCCATAGTGCCAATTTAGTTGCAAATGTTTATAATCGTGTGGTTGCATTGAACGAAGATAATACAATTACAGCAGAACTTGCACATAGCTGGGAACTAACTGATACAAAATTGACCCTCTATTTACGAAAAGACGTCACATTTCATGATGGTTCCATTTTAAAAGCGGAAGATGTTGTTCAATCCTTTAACCGAATGAAACATGATCAAGATTATGCAGATTTATGGACACCCATTACAAACATTGCTTCATGTTCACCACTTGTTGTCGAGCTTGAGTTTACAGATGGCTGCACCTATATTTTGCAGCTTCTTAGTATGATTCCAGCAAGTATCTATAAAGAATTTCACGGTCAATTAATGGGGACAGGATGTTTTTATATTGCCGAGGATTCCGAAGAAAAAACCATTTTATGCGCGCATAAACACTATTATAGTGAGCGTCCGTTATTAGATCGAATAGAATTTATTCAAGTATCAAAAGAATTTGGTGCTATGTATTGCGGTGCACATGAACCAAAAGATGTCGGAACATTTGAAGTGGAAAGTGATACAGGATTTGGTATTGTCGTAATGAACGCACTTCGCCATTCAGATATTTCCAGAAAAGAAGTACGAGATTACATTCACATGCTCATCGATCAAAGTCGAAAGGAAATTTCTAAAGTAAACTCACGAATTACAAAGAATTCTGAAGGATGTTTAATCGGTTATTCTAAGCCCTATTCGATGCCAACAATAAAAAAGCCTACGATGACAAAGCCGCTAATTATGAAGGTTGTCAATTATACAAAGGATGTTTCTTGCTGGTTAAAAGGCATCCTTGAACAAGCTGGAATTGAAGTCGAGATGGAAGAAATCTCGTTTCAGGATGCCGTCAATAAGGATCAATTTAATTTAGACGCTGATTTATTTGTGCACGGAGAAATATTTGAGATGAACCAAAGCTTTTCCTATTTTTTTTTCCTAAAAAATGCATTTTCGCCACTTCATAAATTAACGCATACGGATGTGTGTTTAAAGAAGTTAATTCAAGTCTATAATCATCTCCCGTTTGAACAATGGATAGATCATCATTTGAAAATAGAAAATTATTTAATTAAGAATTCTCTCTCCATACCTCTTTATTATTCGAAGCGCCAAATACCATTTTCCATTAATTTAATGAATGTGGAAATTAAACATTTTGGGTACGTTGCTTTATCAAAATTATGGGTAAAGCCTGAAATGTAGAAAAAAACCATTATTCATTAGGTTTATTCCCACATAAAAGCCACTAGTCTCCGAGAAATATAAACAGGCAACGCCCCTAAGGGTTAGTTGCCTTCGCTTAAAGTAGTTTGTGAGAATAACCTGTTTTGTATATTGTTTCTTCTCCAATCTCAACTTCTCTACCAAATAGCCTTGTATAGACACCATTGCTATTTTCAAGCAAATCCTTGTGTCCTCCTTCCTCGACGACTATTCCATTTTCAAGAACAATGATCTTATCTGCTGAGAGAACCGTGGAAAGGCGGTGAGAGATTATTAAGATTGTTTGTTTTTTTCCTGTTTTCAAAACAGCCTCATTTATTTTTGTTTCTGTAATTGGGTCGAGCGCTGAACTTGCTTCATCAAGGATGAGGATTGGCGCATCTTTTAAGATCGCTCTTGCCAGCGATAATCGCTGCTTCTGTCCTCCTGAAAGAAGGCTTCCTCTTTCTCCGACCTTGGTATTCAATCCTTCTGGAAGGCTTACCACCAAGTCATCCAGCCCACTATCATGCATTGCCTTACGTAATTCTTCATCCGTAGCATTAGGCTTTCCAACTCTCAAATTGTCCGCAAGTGTTCCATTCCGCAATTGGACATCCTGGGTTACTATGGCCATTTGTGACCGCAGCCATGCTGTATCCCATTCGGTAATATTTTTTCCATCCACTTCGATTAGCCCTTTTTTAGTATCATATAGTCTAAACAGCAAGTCGATGATCGTCGATTTTCCTGAACCACTTGGTCCAACCAAGGCCACTTTTTCACCCGCATGAATGTCAAAAGAAACGCCTAACAAAACATGTTCTTGTTTTCCTGGGTAAGCAAACGTTACATCTTTTAGTCTTATATTTCCGCTTGCCCTATCACCACGAATGCCCTCCTGTGTTTCTGCTTCAGCTGGTTGGTGCGAAAGAAGGATGTCAGAGCGATCCAGTGCAGGTCCTGTTCTCCTAACAGAAAGCCAGTTACGTAGCAATCTTTGCATTTCGTTGGCGGCAATCGTGACTAATCCTCCTGCTGTAAGCATTTGTCCACTTGTTAAACCATCATTCCAAATTAAAAGAGTACTAATCCAATAGACTAAACCCAAAGCAAATCCGTTATAACTGGCAATAACTACTATAGATTGCATTCTTGCCTTAAGTTCCCGAATAGAATGCTTTACAAAGGAGTCCCTAATGGCAATAACGCTCTCCACCTCATTGTCAGAAACCCCCATAACACGTGACAAATGGATTCCAGTAACAGATTCTCTCAGCCTTTCAAGATATCGGGAAGCCTCTTCTCTAGCATCAGCGGAAGCAACCCTAGTCCTAGCTCCCACATAATTGGAGGCCATATAGAAAATAACGCCTAGAATAACACTGGTAACCATCAAATATGGGTGAATCCATAGCAGCACGAGACTATAAATTAAGACTCCCTGGACGCTTGCCATAAAGGTTGACCCTTCCCAAGCAAGAAAATTGTGGAGAGTATCAGGATCGTCCGAGACTCTCGCTAGTAACTCCCCTGACGAATTGTTATGGTAAAAGGAGAACGGCAATACCTGTAAATGACTGAAAAGGCGGAGCTTTTGCCAATTGGTTACTGACTTTGCCGTGTAATGACAAAAATATTCGTCGATAACCATCATGACTAAATCCATAACTGCTGAAAAGACTAATAACCACATTAATCCCCAAAGCCAGGTGATGCTTTCATTGGGAATGATTGTATCAATTAGCCAGCTAAGCGCTAAGGTCGGAATTAATGCAGAAAAGATCTGGCTTATGGCAATGACGACCGCGTCGGCAATCACCCACTTTTTATACGGCCATAAAAAAGCCAGTACCCTTCTACCATCGCGATTCTTCTGTGGTTGGGAGACAGTGTTTATGCTCATCCAATCATCTCCTTCTCCAACTCACTATATTGGGCTTTATATAATTGATAGTACTGGCCCCTTAGTTTAAGCAGTTCTTCATGAGTCCCCTCTTCAGCGACTATCCCCTGGTCTAGGAGGAGGATTTTATCCGAGTTCCTGACCGTGACAAGTCGATGGGCAATAGTGATGGTCGTTCTTCCCGGAATTAATTGTTCAAGTGCTTCCTGGACTTTTTCTTCTGTCTCCCCGTCCAAGGAGGAAGTAGCTTCATCAAAAATCAAGATTGGAGGTTGGCGTAAAAACGCTCTAGCAAGCGCCACCCTTTGTCGCTGTCCTCCGGAGAGCTTTAAGCCGCGTTCGCCAACCACGGTTTCATATCTATCTTCTAGCGATTCAATTAATTCTTTCAAACCAGCTGCTTCTACAGCCATGTCCAACTCTTCCATGGTTGCATTGGGCTTTCCATATAAAAGATTAGTACGAAGTGAGCTATTTAATAGAAAGGTTTCTTGAGAGACAACTCCTACTTGTTTCCTGAAGCTGTTCCGATTGTATGAGAAAAGGTTTTTTCCATCTATTTGGACCGAGCCCTGCTCAGGTTCATACAACCCTAATAATATTTGGACAAGTGTACTTTTCCCGCCTCCGCTTGTACCAACAATTCCTACATGGTTCCCTGGCTCCAGAGAAAGCGAAACTCCCTTTAGTATTTGTTTATCACTAGAAGGATACGTAAACCAGATATTCTCCATTTTTATCTTTCCTGCTACCAATCCAAAGGAGGGGAGATTTTCTTCATGTTCTTCCGGTAAATCGAAATATTCATAGATTCTCTGCAAAGCCGGAATGGCCTGTTGAATGGTCAAAGCATTTTCAGCCAGTGAACGGACAGGCAAAAACATGATGGGAATAAAACTGAGGCAGGCGACCAGTGTACCAATTGTAATTTTTCCTTCCCAGATGGCAAATCCTCCAATCAACATGACAACTCCGGGAGTCCCGATATTGAACAAATTCCCAAGGCGCCAGTTGACCTTTCCTATCAGAGCCGCACGAATAGAGAAGGTTTTCCAATCCGACAATTTTTTTTGCTGTGTTTCCACTTCTTCTTTTTGTGTCTGAAATGTCCTGACTAATCTAATGCTTTCAATGCTTTCCTGTAAATGTTGATACATATCAGCGCTCATGTCCCTTTGGACGGCACTCATTTTCCTCATGATTTTACCTAATTTAAACGAAGGGAAAATATAAATGGCAAATACGGTAAACATGACTATGGCAGCTGGCCAAAATAAAACAAAGACCGCGGAAAATGCGGCAATCGCACCAATAACTTGCTGCAATATTCGGGGAACGACTGTATTGTTCAAGTTTTGAATTGACTCCACATCATGTGTTAAACGGAATAACATATCACCACGCGGTGTGGTTGTAAAAAAAGACATCGGTGTGCGATGTAATTTTTTAAAAGCGCGAATCTGCATGTCGGTAATCACATCGAATCCAATTTTCACCTGTACATATTCTTGCATCGTCTCAAACAGTGACTTACCTAAGTAAGCAATGAGTACACCACCGACAACCCATAGTAATAAGGTCATCTCTCTCTCCCCTATTACTTCATCGACCATCTTCCCTGCCAATATAGGAGGCATGATCGTAAATGCTCCGCCCACTAAAGAAAAAACCAACGTGAGCAACAATTTTCTCCAATATGGTTTAAAATGCTCCAATGTAGTTTTCAATAAGTTCATTTTCTATCCTCCTCGCAAACTTTTATTATATTACAAACAGTAGAAATATTCATTACTTGTTGAAAATTTTATTCTATTTGCTGAATATCCCCTTTAGTAGCATTAAAAAAGCCAATTCCTTTATGGAAATTGGCAATTCAATCATTAATAAATGGACCCAATAACTACTAAAGCATCTTTTCATTTATGGACCATGAAATAGTGTCCTATTATCTTACTTTTTTTCCACTTCAACACTAGTGCCTTCCCAAAGCAAAATCGGACAACCTTTGGCAAAGGTTAATCACCTCATCAAAGTTCGTTGCCTAACAATGATATATCCAAATACAACCATAGGAACGAAGTTTAGTAGATTTTGTATACTAGATTCTCGAGAGGAAAATCCACAACAATCACAAAGGCTCAGTCATATTAAGACTGAGCCTTTAGGGTATTAATTTTTAATGTTTTGCTTATATATGTAGAGAAACTAGACCGTTCACATAACGCCAAACTGTTAAACAATCATTTTCCAACTTGATAAAGCTAACCAGTTTTGCCTTTGCTCATAATCAGGTAGAATTTTACCCACAAGGCGCCAAAAGGATCGATCGTGATTCAGATGGACCATATGGCACATTTCATGAACGACTACGTAGTCGATCACCTGCAGTGGTGCCATCGCTAGCTTCCAATTGAATGTTAACTGTAGCTTTGAATCACAGGTTCCCCAGGTACTCTTACTGTCAGAAATACGAATTGAACGTGGTTTTACTTTAAAGTTGCTTTGATAGGATTGAATACTCTTCTCTACTAACGCTTTACACTGCTGAAAATAAAATCGTTTTAAGGCTTGTTTTATTCTTTCATCCTCAAGTTGTTTCACATATATATGTAACTTATCCCCTTCAAACACTACGTGGTCTTGCAAGATATCTATATCTTGGTATATCTGTATGGGATAGGTGTTTCCTAAATAAAGAAAGCTTTCACCATGATTATAAACCTTCTCCTTTGGCTCAAGAGTTCTATCCTTCATTTCTTTAATTTTTTCTTGAACCCAATCCCACTTTTCCTCTATTAATTGAAGCACGCTTTGCTCAGATGTCCCTTTTGGAACCTGCACTTCAACATTTCCATAAAGATTTATATATATGCCCATACTTGTACGATTCTTGTAAATTAGTTCAAAGCTAATTGTCTCACCAGAGTAACTGTGTATCATTTAATCACCTAGTATATCCATTATTTTTATTCGTATTAATGTCCATTTCATTCATCAGATTCGTTTTTATCAAAAAGTACAAATACCCTACTATGTTGGCCCATTACCCTATTTTATTGCTCTGCTAGTACCTTTTCCGTCGACTCAGCATTCTGACAAAAAATCGTCTCATAGTTGTCCTTCTGCAGAAATATTCTAGCACAGATGCGCTTGTTTTATCATCTTCTATCAATAATATTTTCTCCAAAAAAATAATTGGTTGTTTAATATAAAAATATCCCAAGTGCAAATGTATCACTTGGGATTCTTTATTCAGAAGATTATTGTTAAATCTCACAGTCGTGAGTATGTATTTGGACACCAAATCCGGATAATATTGTTTAATTACATATTAAAGAAGTGGTTATTCATTTGCCTTCCTTAAAGCAATTGAAGTCGATTCTTCAATTGCCTTCCTTAAAGCAATTGAAGTCGATTCTTCAATAAGAATAGGATTTAAATTTTAGGTTTATAGTATATTTATTGTTCATTGCTCCTGATTGCTTTTGTTACAATCCAAGCTAATACGGTGATAAAGGGAAATTGGATAATGGTACTGGTTACGTTAAAAGTACCATGTGCTAAAGCGATAGTCATTTCAGGGTTTAAAACCATTGAATGCTGTAAGTATCCGATAAACTTTGTAAATGGAGTTAGAAAAATCAAAAAAACAACTGTACCAACCATGTTAAACATCACATGGACAAGCGCGGTGCGTCTCGCTGCAATGGAAGTACCAATACTCGCTAATATAGCGGTAATAGTTGTTCCATTGTTCCAATATTATCACCAAACATCACGGGAAGTGCTGCCTCTAACTGGATGGATCCCTGTGAAAATAATTCCTGTAATATGCCAATAGTCGCACTTGAACTTTGAACAAAAAGGGTAAAAACTGTCCCTACTGTAACACCCAAAAAAGTGTTATCACTCATGCTTACCATCAAATCCTGAAACATCTCTAGTGTTCGTAACGGCTTCATTCCTGTACTCATTAAGTCTAGTCCATAAAATAGTGCTCCAAATCCGAATACCACCTGACCAATGGCTTTGATTCTCTCTTTTTTAAAAAAAGAATATGGATGCGGCTCCGATCGCAATTATTGGTAAAGAATATTCATCAATGTTAATTCCAATAATGAAGGCCGTTACTATTGTTCCTATATTTGCACCCATAATGACACCAATTGCCTGTTTTAATGTCATAAAGCCCGCGCTGACCATCCCGACAGTTAAAGCAGTTGTTCTAGAGCTGGATTGGATTAAAGCGGTTACAACAATCCCTGCAAGTACACCCATAAATGGGTTAGTAGTTAACCGGTCGAGGATTTCCCTCAATCGATCACCCGCAGACTTTTGCAAACCATCTCCCATATATTTAATACCAAAGAGGAAGAAACCTAATCCACCAATAAATTGAAAGACCCTTTCTTGAATGTTAAGGTCCAAACAAAATCAGCTCCTTCAACAGAATATAAAATAACTGCCTACAATCAATTATTAATCCATTATCAGAAGCTGTAAACCTACCACAACAGCAAATAATTCAGACTTTGTCATTTTATCCAAGTATGGACGAATAACAAGAGGAGCTTCTGTTTGTCCAACAAAAATATTAGTTGCTGCCGACATGGATTCAGTTTGACTTGTGCCCCCTTAACCTCTTTATCTTCAGAAAGAAAGTCGCATGCAAGCCCAATACTTTTTTTAAAATATAAAAAAAGTATTCTCTAAAAAATAATGTAACTTAAAAAATGTTACTTTATTCAATCTATTCGTGTCGTTTTCTCAAAAAATGCGAAGTTATATGACGTATTAACCCAACTATAGATATCAAAAGAATAAAAAGAAGATGACCTCTGTTGAGTACAGAAATCATCTTCTTTATATGACCGAGTCCTTTTTACTTACCCTTAACAAAAGGGTACAGTTTAAAGGGTTAGTTGCCTTCTTTTAAAATGAGTTGCGAGATACACTCCACTTGCGCCGTCTGAGGGAACATGTCCAGCGGCTGCATATACTTCACATCATATTTCAAACTCAATGCTTGGATATCCTTTGCCAAGGTAGACGGGTTACATGAAACGTAGATGAGCTTTTGTACTTCTGCTTGCAAAATGGTTTGGATTAGCTGTCCACCGAGGCCAGTTCTTGGTGGGTCAACTACAATGATATCTGGCTTCCAACCTTTTTTGATCCATTTTGGTAGGACGTCTTCTACTTTTCCTGGTACGTATTTGGTATTGGTGATTCCGTGGCGTTTTGCGTTTTTCTTCGCATCCTCAATTGATTCTGGAATCACGTCCATACCGCGAACTTCCGCGGCTTGACCCGCAAGCCATAAACCAATCGTTCCAACACCACAATAGGCATCTACCACTTTTTCAGTACCAGTCAAGGCCGCTGCTTTTTTCACTTCATCATAGAGCTTTATTGTTTGAACTGGATTCAATTGGAAGAAAGTCCGTGCTGATAATTCGAACTGTAAGTCCCCTAGCGTTTCTTGGATATAATCTTCACCCGCTAACGACACGGTTTTCTCTCCAAAAATAAGTGATGTTTTTTGTTCGTTTATGTTTTGGGCAATTGATGTTACATTAGGAAGTCGTTTTTGGATTTCCTCTGCAATGAGTTCCTTTTTCGGCAATTCTTGCTGAGCAGTAATCAGGACGATTTGAATTTCACCAGTCTGCACTCCGACACGGGTGACAATAGTTCGAACTATTCCTTTTCGTGACTTTTCATTATAAATAGGAATTCTTAATTCTTCTAAAATTTGTTTTACTTTTAAAGTCGTTTCATTGGTTGACGAATGCTGCACAGCACATTGGTCAATGTTTATGAGTTGATGGGAGTTAAGGCCATATAGTCCAGCCAATACCTTACCATCCCTTTGGCCAACCTGAAAACTACTTTTATTACGGTAGCCCCACGGATCCTCCATACCAATTGTTTCACGGATATCCAGCCTATCGGTAACAAGCTTCGTATGACGCTCAAGCGATTGGACGACGATATCACGTTTTTCTTTGAGCTGCTGGTCATAGTGCAAATGTTGAAGCTGACAGCCTCCACATTGCTCATAAATCGGACATGGTGGTTGTACACGGTGCGAGGACTTGATACGAATCTTTTTGATTTTTGCCTCAGCAAATTTAGGGTTGATTTGTGTTGCCTCAACGACAATTTCTTCACCTGGAAGAGCGCCCGGCACAAAGACAACCTGCTTTTTAAAATAGCCAACGCCTTCACCATTAATGCCAAGCCTTTTGATAGTGAGTGGGAAGGTTTGATTCAGTTGAATTTTGATATTTTGATCAGTTTGCATCTTGATTCACTCCAGATTATTTGACGCTTCCTCATAAAACAATGAAGCGTAGCTTAGATAAGGTTATTAGCCTTGTTTTTCTTAGACGGTTTGGTAATAATATCCCCGTATTATAGCATGATTTACATGGAAAAACCGAATTCTCCCTGAAATTCGGTTTTTTGTAAATTATTCTTTCTTTGGAATAGAACAATAAAATAATTTTAGAATCCATCCATACTGAAATATGATAACGAGAAAAAAACCGATGATAAAAAAATGATAAGCTTGTAGGTCCATCTTGAATTGAATAAAAAAGAATCCTATGTTATTGGCAATCACAGCGCCTAAAAGAGCAATGCCTAATTCCTTGTTTTTCCCTTTAGTAATCAGCAGGAATAAACAAATCACAACCCCTACAACGAAAATGAAAGTATATACATAAATTAAAAAGGGAGTAAAATAGGTCGTTTCAAACGCTTGCTTTTTAAATACTAAATATCTGGCAACCCCCATTTTTTTTGATGATAAATCCTCTAGCACAATCGCTGGGATGATTCCCGAAAATTGTAGTAGTGAAATCAGTAAATACAGTAAGAAGTTTTTAACTTTTTTAATCATTATTTAATCTCCTATGAATGATAAAAAAAGACAATACCAACATTCGTATTGTCCTTTTCGTAAATTAGTCCTATTTGTTCGGTTCACCTTTTTCAATAGGATTGGCTGGATCAATACTCCATTCATTCCAACCACCATCGTAAAGTGCAATATTTTTCAAACCTAATACGTCAGCATAAAATAATACTTCGGCTGCTCTCCAGCCGGTTCCACAATAAAAAGCAAGCTTATTCTCAGGATTGATTCCGTCTTTTCCCCACATAGCCAGCATGTCCAACCCGTTGCGCATTGTATTATCCATACTTCTAAAATCCTCAAGATTACTTGAATCTGAGCCAGCATGTCCCCAAACAGATCCTGCAGGACGTCCTTTTGCATCTATATAATCATAACCCGAGATTTTACCTGTAAATTCATCCCAACTTCTAATATCAACAAGTGTGCTCGTATTTTTGTCTGCCAGAATTTCTTTTGCTCCCGGTAAATCAATAATATAATCCGGATTAGCAGGAACTACTGCTCCAAATGATGTAACTGATTCTTTTGAATTTTCCTTGGTTTCAACATTGTAACTTGCATTTTCCCAGGCAGCAAACCCGCCGTTTACTACCCTAACATCTTTAACACCCATATATTTCAATATCACAGCTACCCGGAAAGCTGGCATTGAATCAGTGCCATATAGAACAACTTTAGTGTCTGTTGTGATACCATTTTTTAATGCAAATTTTTCAAGCTCTTTATCCTTCAAGCGATTCCATACAGGGCCTTCCTCTACTTCATCTGTATTTATATGAACTGCCCCTGGAATATGCCCGATTTTATAATCCTTGGCTTCATCGCCCCAGCTAACTTCAAAAATTTTATAAGGTTTTCCATCGTTCATACTGCTATTTAAGTCATTGACCCATGTTGCCGGAACAAGCATCTCATAATTAGGAAAGAAATCCATTGCCAAGTCTTGATTTGCTGCCCATTCTTTCACATCATATTTATAAATATTTTTGAACCCTTTATCTTTTAGATATTCAGCAACATTTTGAGCGTCTTTCCCGTTTGCATCGTAAAGGACAATATTTTTTTCGTGTGATATTCCCTTGATTTTTAATGCATCTGTTAATTTTTCATCTTTTTTATCTGTCTCTACTTTTAGCCAGTTAGCAGAAAAATCAACAGCCCCCTTAATATGGCCACCTCTTTTAACCCCATCAAATGACCAACCGTTAAAAGCATCATTTGATCTTGTATCAACAATTACCCAGTCTTCTTTTCCGACATTCGCTTTCAAGTCGGCTGTTTTGATAGTTGGGACTGATTCTGATGTAACCTTTTTATCTGTTTTTTCATTACTGGTTTTTGAATCATTGGAACAGGCTGACAATACTAAAAAGGTGCTTAGCAAAAGAAATAGTAGTGCTTTTCTATGAATCATCATTACGTTTTTTCCCCCTAAAAGTTTGCGGTTGCCAATATTCAATGTATGTATCCATTAGTTGTGTTTTTTGATTTTATCATCCAACCTTTAGCTTAAAGGATAATTAGTTTCATCACTTTACCAATTACCTACTATACAAATATTGATTCCTTTACCATTATAAATAAAGGGTATTCTTAAATAAATTCAATTTATCTATTAAACCAATGAAATAGAATCGCTTTTTTGATTACTTCTATATCGGTGTTGTTTTTCTCATAACACACAAATAAACCGAATTCTACTGAAATTCGGACTTCTGTTTATTGTTCTTACTTTTGCGGAAAATCTTCGAGGCTTTTAAATTATAGCCCTTCTTTTTCAAGTCTTGGATAACTTTTTCCAAGGCATAAGCGTCATCAATTGAGACTATATGTAAAAGGAGGGCATAACCTGGAGCTATATCATCTACTAATTTCAATATATCTTGGTACATTTAAAACAAAAAAACCTATGGTATATCACTAGGTTTCTATTTGTTCAAACATTTTATTTTTTAAAAAATCCATAAAAATAGATTTAGGTTTTCCTTTTAGATAAATAAAATCGATACTTATATTTGTTTTTAAAGGTGGTGTCATTTCTACTCGAAATAATTCTTCATTTTCTAGTTCTTTTTTAACACAATGCTCAGGTAAAAAACTAATACCTAAACCCTTCAATACTAGATTTTTGGCTGTTTCCATATTATCAACTTCAAGATATATATTCGGATTTATACCATTACTTAGAAATAGCCGATGAATCATAAGCCAATCCATAGATCCATAATCAAAAAAGATAAGCGGGTGTTTACTTAAATCTTCTACTTTTACTTGTTCCTCTTTTAAAAAAGCATGATTTGGAGGCACAAAAAGACTAATTGGATCGTTGTAAAGACGAATTGATTCTACTTGAGGATGTGTTTCCGTCCGTACAATACCAAAGTCAACTTCTTTATTAATGACCTTATGTAGTATGTCTTTAGAATGTCCCGTAATAATTTTTATTCTAACGTCTTTAAATTCAGATTTAAAAGCAGGTAGAATATCAGGGAGAACGTTGTTAGAAATTGACGAAGCACTGCCGATCACTAGATCATAGGGAATCATTACTTGTTGTAATCCATACGTTGCTTCTTGATATGATTGAAGAATTTTTTGTGCATGTGGAAAGAAATATTCTCCTTTTTCAGTTAAGGAAATCTTATTTCCATTTCGATGAAAAAGGTTTATATTCATTTCGCGTTCAAGGGAATGAATACGTGCTGTAACAGAAGGTTGAGTTAAATAAAGAGCCTCTGCTGCTTTATTGAAACTACCCAGTTGACAAATATAGATGAAGGCTTCAATATTTTCAATATTCATGTCTAACTGCTCCTTATTTTTTCACCTTTATCTACTATAACACTTCCCAATAGATTGCACATTTAAAAGGTAAAACGACCTTAGAACCGCCACGTTTTCCTCGTCTTCGCATTTATACCAATTGAAAGATCTTGCTTGATTCATTCGCTGTTTTAATTACTGTTTTAGCTAGAATTTCTGTTGGATCAATGATAAAAATATCTTGGGAGGATTTAAGTACAAGAGGAATCTCTGTACAACCTGCTACAATCGCTTCTGCTCCTCTTTTTATTAATTTATTAGCTACCTTGGTAAGGCATAAACGTCCTTTTTCTAAATTATCACCTTTAATAGCGTATATTCCTTCCATCACTTCTTTCTGGAATTCTATATCAGGCTCAATGACCTCAATACCGTAATTTTCACAAAGATGTTGATACAGTTTGGTTTTAATCGTCCCGTCTGTAGCTAATAAACCTACTTTTCTAAAATTATTTTCTTGTAAAAAGCGAATTGTTTCTAAAGGCATATGCAAGATAGGAATACTAACAGATTTTTTTACGGATTCAAAAAAGTAATGAGCAGTATTACATGCAATTACTAGAAAATCTGCACCAGCGTTCTCTAAGAGCTGCGCAGATTGGATAAGATATCGAGTCGGATCAGTTCCTTTTCCCAAAATAGCATTTGTTCGATCGGGTATTTGAGTGTAGTTGTCGGCTATGATATGGATATGATCTTGATCCCTCAATGCAGGTGTATAGGAAATAATCTTGTTCATTAAATCAACTGTTGCTAACGGGCCCATTCCTCCAATAATTCCAACCACTTTTTTCATTGTCAACACCACTTTTAAAAGATATTTTTAATATAAATTTCCCTTATTCTATTAATGTGTTTTAGATACTTTTCATTAGTATAGTTTTTGTTTTCGGTGATGAGTTATAGAAATAATCTATACAGTAATAGAATCTATATATTGACTAGTAGTGTTGACATGGACACTCTTAATGGAAGTACAAAGAATGCCCCAGAAATCTAAGATTCTTAGGGCTTTCTTGTATTGATGTTGGGTTTGGGGTTTTTTTCTTATGTTGAAATTGAAATTCGCCCTACTGACTATTTTTCTTACTTTTGCGGAAAATCATCGAGACTTTTAAATTTATAGCCCTTCTTTTTCAAGTCTTGGATTACTTTTTCTAAGGCATCCGCGTTATCCCTTGAGACTGTATGTAAAAGGAGGACACAGCCAGGGTGAACCTGCTTCATAATATTGTCGTATGAATATTGCCAGCCCTTTTGTTGATTCACATTCCAATCCACGTAGGCCAGTGACCAAAATACATGAGTGTAACCCGCTTCTTTTGCGATTTGCATCGTTCTTTCACTAAAAACACCACGTGGTGGGCGTAAGTATTTCATTTCCTTTTGACCAGTTAGCTCTTTCGTTTTAACTCGGACCTTCTCCAGCTCCTCACGAATTCGTTGGTCACTTATCGCTGTCATATCCGGATGATGCCAGGAATGGTTTCCAATAATGTGACCCTCCTTTACCATCCTTTTGACTAAGTCCTCTGCTGAAAGAAGGTAATGCCCCGTGACAAAAAAAGTTGCTGGCACCTTTTCCTTTTTTAAGACATCAAGAACTTTTGGTGTAAAACCCTGTTCATAACCGTTATCGAAAGTTAGGTATAGGGTCTTTGAAGCGATGTCACTTTTGTAAAAAGCTCCATATTTTTCAAGCAATTGATCAAGCTGTGCGCCTGCCTCTGCAGGCTGTTCGTTAGCTCCTCGCTTAAAGCCCCAATTAAGCGGCTGATTTGAAGCAGTAGCATAGGTAAGTTGCGGTATTATTAAAAGTAGCATACTAAGAATACACAATAATCTTATCATCCATGTTCCCCCTATGTTTGTTTTTTTTAGTGTTTGTTTTAAAAGGGAAATCATAATTAGCATATTAAGGAAATGGATGGGGCTGATGGTAGATGCGTCCCCTTTTTGCACCTGTGTAGGGAAGGTTTAGTTTTGGTATATTTGATGTAGTCGTTCTTGAAGATGGAAGTAAAAGAAATGTCCGTATTTCAGGATTGCTAAATGAGGGTCTTATTAGCAGAAAGTAATCGTTAATTCCATTTAAAAAAGCTCTCTTTGAAAACAAAAGACATTCAGGGCATATCCATTTTGATCTTTTATAATCCATAGGTATGTACAAACATCTTGGACATTGCACTCCTGGATTTAGTTCGTCTTCGGTAATTTGATAAAAATTAAGAACATCAATTTTTTGAGGAGTGTGTTGTGTAAATAAAAAATTAATTACTTGGTTAATTTGTCTTTTGATTTATCTTTTTTTCACTATATCTATCCTCTAGTTCATCTACCTTCTTTAATAAATCATATGCTCTTATGATTTTTTCTCGGCCTCTGTGTATCCCTGAGTGATTATGATTTCAGTAGCGGGTTTACAAACTGTAACTAAATTTTCAATTGGAATAGTAGGTATTTTATTATTATCAAAAAAATGTCTTAATAAAATTTTGTGCCTGTTTACTTGGGCTACTGGATTTTCATATACGTTTCTATTATCTGCATATTCATGAATCAATTAATTTTTTTCGAATCGTAAGGTTCCTAAATTATTTTTAGCATCGAGAATTAAGATTAATTTTGGGGAAAGTAGAAGAACGTCAATTTGGAAGAAGGTATTTCCTATGGGAAGGCGGAGACCGTAAAAAATATGATACTTTTGTTCCGGAATTTTTTCCAGATAATATTTAATTGTTTTTTCTCCATTATACCCGGATCTTATAATTCTAATTTTAGCCTTTATATCCGGTATTTTTCTATGATTTTCTGCTACCCTTCTTCTAAAGCTTCAGATTGAAGTAAGAACGTGGGGGGAGCAAGTTCCTTATCAATCAATCAAAATTTATTCCTCCTTCGTCTTTTTAGTATATCTTCAATAAAAATGCTGATACACCTCCTCATTTTTAGTATTTGTTATGATATTTTTGTGCCGGTTTTTGATTCAGGGGTTTTTTTAAAAGTTATTGGAGCTACTTCAAAGAATTCATTTCGTTATTACATATTCTTTTGCACATACTACATATTTTTATGCTCTTACTACCTATTTTTCGAACATACGACATTTCCTGGATTTTAATTGGAAATCCAAATACTTTTATTATTATCTACACCTTGAACCCCACTATGGCATATAAAAAAGGAGATACGGCACCTTAGCGCCTATCTCCCTCAAATCCTATTTAAAAACCGCTTCCTTGAACTGAGCTAGTTTTTCTAACGATGATTTGTCCACGTCCGCATGCAAGCTATTCCCATGCGAATCCATCGTAACCACGGCAGTGAACCCCTCAACCTGGAGATGCCACATCGCTTCTGGAACACCGAATTGGATGAGATCAACTCCTTCTACCGACTTAATGCAATCCGCATAATACTGTGCCGCTCCGCCGATTGCATTCAGATAGACGCCTCCATGCTCTTTAAGGGTAATCAATGTCTTCGGTCCCATTCCGCCTTTACCAATAACTGCTCGAATCCCAAACTTCTTCATGATATCACCTTGGTAAGGCTCTTCGCGGATACTTGTTGTTGGGCCCGCTGCCTTAACATGCCAAACTCCATCCGCGTCCTTAAGCATTACCGGGCCACAATGGTAAATCACTTGTCCATTCAAGTCAACTGGTGCGTCATGGTCACTCAAATATTTGTGGATTGCATCTCGACCGGTATACATCATACCGTTAATTTTCACAACGTCGCCAACCCTTAACTTACGGATTTCCGCCTCTGTAATCGGGGCTTGTAAAGTGATACAGTCTCCAATTATGGCTGTTGATGTTTCCTTTTCCGCTTCTGTCTCAGCAAAATCAATGAATTCGCCTTCTTGGTATGCCCACTCGTTAATCACTCCTGACGTTGCATCAATACTTACGCCCAAACGACGGAATGCCCAGCAATTGTAGGCAACTGAAACAAAGAAGCTTGCAGGGATACGGTTCATAACACCAATTTTACAGCCTAAAAGCGTCACTTCTCCGCCAAAGCCCATTGTTCCGATACCTAATTTATTCGCATTTTCCATTATATATTCCTCTAATTTTCGGAGGTCTTGATGTGGATTAACATCCTCTATAGAGCGGAATAATTGTTCCTTTGCTAACTCGTAGCCTGTTGAACGGTCGCCACCAATTCCTACGCCGATAAACCCCGCACTGCACCCCTGCCCTTGTGCCTGGTAAACCGAATGCATGATACATTTACGAATACCATCAAGGTCACGTCCAGCGCGTCCTAATCCTTCTACCTCACAAGGTAGGCTATATTGGATATTTTTATTTTCACAACCTCCGCCTTTTAAAATCAGGCGAACATCAATGTAATTTTTTTCCCATTGTTCAAATTTGATGACAGGGACTCCTCTACCAAGATTATTGCCACTGTTTCCACCTGTTATCGAGTCCACCGAATTTGGGCGTAATTTACCTTCCTTTGTCGCTAGAACAATCGCATTTTTAATCGCAATTATTAATTCTATTTGGTTTACTCCAACTGGCGTTTTAATTTTGAAGGTTGGTAAGCCTGTATCCTGGCAAATTGGTGAAACGTTATCATCTGCCATCTTGATATTGTTTGTGATAGTGGCGAGACTCATTGCCGCACTTGTTCCTGCATTTTCTCTTTCCTTGGCCCCCATAACAGCCCGGCGCACGTCCTTTGGAAGTTTTGTAGAAGTTTCAACGACCAGCTTGTACATGCTTTCTTGAAATTTAGTGATATTCATTTCGAGCACCCCTTTCCCCTTGTTCCCCTTGTTCCCCTTTGTAACCTTTTGTAATCTTACAACTATTTGCACGATTACATTATACTACCATAACAGCGGGAATTAAAGGGAAAGGATTAGTATTCGAATTACGTGGAAGGATTGGTGCATTTGCCTATAAAAAAAGAGCCTGTTAGTTAAACAGACTCGCTTACTTCACGGTTATTGAATTCTCTACATTTTGATTCCATATCATCTAACATCGAAATTAAGCGGTCAATATCATCTACATCCGTATCTTCGGGATCAATGGCATCAAGGACATCAATAAACATATTCAATCGTCTTTTTAAAAAATCTACTTGTAAACCTTTGTCATGTGTTGGACTACCCAAGTTGTTTCACTCCTTTCGGTAACTTTTTTATCCTATCGAATTAAGTCGCTTTTGGCAATGGATTACGATAAATTTGTTGCATATCTGCTTAAAAATTCAGTGCATGCGAAGCCTATCCAAACAGGTTGCTTCAATTACCTAAGTTTTTTTAGAATCTGACATAGGCGTCCAAAACTAAGTTTGCAAAACACCGCTCCTTTCCTTAAAAAAGAAAGCCCTACCCAACAATGGCGTAGGAGCCTTCAGGAAAACTATCGTGGTCGTTCGGATGCGGCGAAGCTAAACGATACGTAATCCTGGATAGGAATCCAAGCCCCAATACCTTGGGATGTGACATTCTTGATCACAATAGACTTTTTATTTCCCTTTAACATTAAATAAACTTCCCCGTAAGTTACTTTTCCTTTTTCATTAACGCCAGGGGCAAAGGCATATAGGTAGCCCAAACGGTTCGCTGGAATGTTATAAATATGATCATTTTTCGTGCCAGCCCCGATAATAGTCTCAAATGAGAGCGGAAGATGAGTTTTTTCCGTTGCCTTTAAAAGCATCATCTTTTTCACGTCTTCTGAATTTGCGATTTTGGCAGTCAACCCGCCTCTAATATACTTTTGGGTCTCTTGAACATACTTAATTTGATAGGGCACCTTGCCTCCGCGATTATCAAAAAAATTGGTATTAATCTTTTGGAATTCCCAATTTGAAGAGGTTTCTGCTGAGTCGTAATTCAATGGCCATTGACCCAAGTAAACGATGGCACGATAACCAATCGCAAACGGTGTACTGTTAATACTCGACTCATTAAGCAACCGAATCAAATCTGGGTTTTCGATTTTGATTTTTGAAGAACGAATTAACTTTTTTGTTAAATCACTTGGCTGCAAGAATGGCAGATCCTGCGTCGAATTCGGATACGTATTTTCCTTTGTAATATTCCTTACCGACGGTGGGACTAGATATTTTAATGGATCTTTTTTCACCACGTTTTTTTGAGCAAAAGCAGATGGAATAAAAGTTAACATTAATAGCATCGTCATAACAAGAGAAATATTTTTTCTCACTTGAATTAAACTCCTTTCACTAGTAGCAGTAATAAGTCTGCTAGTAGTTTTTTCGGAGTTGATAAATATTATCCATTGAAGTAAATATTTTCAATATTTCGCCTGAAGCCTTTGCATTAATTTTTCAAGAAAGGGAAAAAATAATTGGATAAAAGGCCCAATCGAAAAGGTGATGATGATTGTTCCTAAACCGATTGGTCCTTTTAAAAAGAAGGCTGGGATTAAGGCGGTAATTTCACTTATTGTCTTTGCCACCATTAAATTAACGCGAAAACGCTTTTTAATGGCTAACATATAATTATCGATCGGACTCTGCGGGAATCTTGCCTGCAAATAAGCGGCAGCACCAAAGCCAATAATTATAATTCCAAGTAGTAAGGTTCCTAATTTAACGATGAATAGATCTGCTTCCCAAAATTCAAAAACAGTAAACATCCAGAAGTCAACCATCGAACCGATGACTACAATGGTTATTAGTGAAAAGAGATCAGGTCTCCTTTTTATTAAAATAGAGTTAACGATGACTAAGAATGCCCCATTAATCATAACCCATAGTCCAATTGATAACCCAATTCTTTCTGTAAAGGCAACATTGAGTGCATCCCAAGCCCCTGCACCTATATCCGCTTTTATTGTTAAACAAATTCCGAAGGTCATAATAAATAAACCAAGAATAAAAAATAAGAACCGAATAAAAAATTTCATTTGTCGCTCCTTTATCATTAAAAAAATAAAAATAAATTTAATTAGTCTGAATGTTTACAAAATTAAAACTTCAGGTTATAATAAATTAAGCTTAAAAAAAGGAGGGCAGATCAATCGGTAAACCATTTAGTTATTATCATTAAGGAGGTTGGGATTCCCGTCTTAGCTAATAATATGAAATTCAACACTCGTGTTTTTCTTGCTTTTTACTAAACATGAAGTTGGTGATTGATGGTCCCAAGAAAATCGATTGGTTTTTAACCCTTATAAAATAAAATTATTTTCTCATTATAGCACAAATATAACGATTTACTTCGTACATGGAATAAAGTGATTATAGGTATAATTATTAGATAAAAAGAGACTCTGAGCCATTTTGCTTAGAGTCTCTTTTTCTATTTGTTCTTCTGTATTTAGAGTAAGAAAAAACCAATTCCTATGATCAAATATGCGGCTAGCAATGTTAAACCTTCAAACCAATTGGATTCTCCATCATTGGAGATGACCACCATAAGGAGTACCGATGAAACCATCGCTATTAATTCTGGCCAACTAAATAACAAAGGCATTGGATTTTCAAAGAAAAGAGAAATAAGAACAAGCACAGGTAATACGAACATGGCCACTTGTAGGGTGGATCCAATTGCAATTTCAACTGCGATATCCATTTTATTCTTAAAAGCCATTACAATTGCAGAAGCATGTTCTGCGGCATTTCCCACAATTGCTACGATAATAACTCCGATAAACAATTCCGACCAGCCGAAAGTCTCTCCTACATATTCAAAAGTATGAACAAGATTTTCGGAAATGTAAGCGACTGCTAATGTAGCGATAAATAAGACCGCAATGGCTCTCCTTTTCCCCCATTCTGGTTCTTCTTGCTCATAGGTCTCCTTTTCCGTACCAGGCTGATAAACGCCTCGATGGGTGACCAGTTTAAAAAATAATGCGGCTAGATAAAGCATAATAAGAATAACTGAAATCCCAATACTTAATGAAAGAGTTTTCGTTTCATTCATATCCATCGAAAAAACTTCAGGTATGACAAAAGCAATAATGACAGCAAACATGAGGAGCCCAGAATTATGCCGGGCATCATGCACATTAAATGTCTGACGCTTAAACTTTATACCGCCAATAAAAAATGAGAGCCCAGCTACAAGAAGCAGGTTGCCTAACACAGAACCCGTTAAGGAAGCAAGGACAATACCAACAAATCCGGCCTTCAATGAAAAGATGGAAATAATCAGTTCGACCGCATTTCCAAAGGTAGCATTTAAGAGTCCGCCTATCCGCGGCCCCGCTACAATCGCAAGGCTCTCAGTAGCCCTCCCCATGTAACTAGCTAAGGCAATAATCGTTAAACAGTAGATAATAAATAAAACAATATATGACCAATCCATCAGTGACCCAATAATCGAAAGCGGAACCCCAATAAAGGTCATCATCATAAAAATCTTGTTAATCACCGCATATAACCTCCCAATTCTATTATTTTATCAAGCACATTTTCTCCTAAAGTGTTTTTTCCCTTTATTCCTAAATTTACCTAATTTAACATCATAAGTCTAGGCAATATTTTTCGCTTGCAAATCAATGCTTTTCTCGTTACCATCATGAAGAACTATTTAAAATATTTGTATTTTTATGTGGAATTGAGGAAAGTCTTATGAATAAAATTCGGCTTCGTTTCTGGATCCTTGTTGGTATTGTCGCTATTTCTGGATTTTCGCAGGGAATGCTTCTGCCACTTATTGCCGTTATCTTTGAAAAAGGTGGTGTTTCCCCTACATTAAATGGGCTAAATGCGACAGCTCTTTATATCGGCATTTTGATTGTCTCTCCATTTATGGAAATGCCCCTTAGAAAATACGGCTATAAACCAATAATCATCTTTGGTGGGGGACTTGTAATTGTTTCACTTGCCTTATTTCCATTATGGGAAACCTTTTGGTTTTGGTTTGCACTCCGATTACTGATTGGGATTGGCGATAATGCCCTCCATTTTGCTACACAGACTTGGATTACATCGTCTTCTCCAAAAGAAAAGCTAGGTCGCAATATTTCCTTATATGGGCTGTTTTTTGGGATTGGCTTTGCCACGGGACCTTTGATGACACCGCTCGTAAATGTTAATCAATCTCTCCCCTTTATCCTTTCTTCAATTCTATGTTTAGTTGGCTGGGTCTTTGTGTTTACCCTTAAAAATGAAATTCCTGATCATGGGGCAAACACCACTTCTTTCCTTGCTACCATTCGACAATTCAAAAGAGCTTTTAGATATGGGTGGATTGCCTTCTTACCTCCCTTCTCCTACGGTTTTTTAGAATCTTCCCTAAACGGTAGTTTTCCCGTGTATGCCTTAAGAATGAATTTGGATATTTCCAGTGTGTCATTCGTTTTATCTGCTTTTGCGATTGGAGGTATTCTTACCCAATTACCTCTAGGAATTTTAAGTGATAGTTATGGCCGGAGAAAAATTTTAATGACTGCTCTATTCCTCGGATTTTTTAGCTTTACGGCTGCTAGTTTTCTGGAACATTCGTTTATCGGTCTGTTTTTATCATTCCTCATCTCAGGAATGATTGTCGGTTCCACCTTCTCTCTTGGCATAAGCTATATGGCAGATTTAGTTCCTAGAGAACTACTACCAACAGGAAATCTATTATGCGGGATTTTTTTCAGCCTTGGCAGCTTGTGCGGTCCAATCATTGGCGGCACATTTATTAAATTTTTCGAAGGTGTAAGTTTCTTCTACATTATTAGTACAATGCTTCTTACATTATCAATCATCATCTTTGTTTTTGGTAAAAAGCCTTATTTACTGATTGAGCAACAAATTAAAAACTGATGTGGGTAATGAATAAACTCATATCTACCAACTAACTTTGTGTGGTATGATTGAATAAAATAATTATATCCTGCTGTCATCCTTTGATGACAGCTTTCGTACTTTTTTAGGGGTAGTGAAAATGATTAATTTTCTCATTTAAAATTAAAAAGTACCTGTTTACTAC
>JAIMAD010000126.1 GCA_023512145.1 Bacillus sp. (in: firmicutes)
CTATAAAGAATAGAACTCATTAATTTTCGTTTACTTTTTTCATTTCCAATTATTTCAATCGTGTCACCGGAAATCTTCAACTCCAAATTATGATCCGCTAACCGTTTTTTAACTTTCCGTAAATCGCCTTTTAAGGTAACTTCACTGATAAATAACTCATCACTTAAGTCAAAAATATTAAGGGAACAATCTGCATTCACTAAGGCTTTTAGGATGTATTCTGCTCTTTCTTTTGGTGACTCTGGAAAGGTATGATTCATCGACGTAAAAAATGAATTCAACTTATCTAATTCAACCTGATAACCCTTTTTAGAGGAAGTAATCAACCCTTTTTCCAAGGAGTTAATGTCCGCAATATAGGTTTTTATACTTCTTTTTGAAATACCTAATACATTGGCTAGCTGGCCTGAAGAGGTCCAGTCATTTTGAGTACTTAGATGCTGAAGAATATGTTTGTATTTACTATTCATGAATCAGCCTCATTTCAAATACGAATCAAATTAATATTTTATCTATTTGCACTACTTAAAATATTCTTTTGCACCACCCTAGTGTAATCAAATATTTGAGAGATGTCGAGATTAAATTTATAGTATGTTTATAGGGATGATAGCGCTACCAAAAAAGAACAATCGAAGGAGATGGAATCATGAAAAAGTTAAATGTATTACTAGTATGTGGGTCCGGAGCAAGCTCTGGTTTTATGGCATCAAATATACGAAAGGCAGCGGCAAAACGAAATCTTGAGATTAGCATCAAAGCACGCGGGGAAGCTGAAATTGAAAATTATATTGATGAAATCGATGCTTTAATGGTTGGTCCTCACCTAGCTTATATTTTAGATGAAATCGAAGAGTATATTGGAGATACGGATGTGAAAGTACTACTGATGAAATCTTCTTACTACTCTACTCTTGACGGCGAGGCAGCTTTAGAGGATTTATTGAAGGAATTTTAATATTGATAATGAAATGGGGTTAATAATATGATGGGAAAACTGATTAGATGGTTAGAAAATGACTTCTCTCCTAAAATGAACAAAGTTAATAATAATGTCTGGGTAGTAACACTAAAAGACTCGATCATGCAGTTACTTCCTTTTATCCTGTTAGGTTCAGTATTCTGTTTGTTAACAATCCCTGGTGATATATTCCAGATTAAAAACTACCCTAACTTCTGGACACTGTTCGGTTGGACAATGGGTATGTTATCTCTATTAATCTCTTTCTTAATTCCATTTAACTTAATGGAAAAGAAGCGACTAAGAAAACAGCGTTTTATCGCTGGTTGTACGGGTATTATTTCATTTTTAATGATTATTACACCACAAGTTATTACAGATGGGACAATTGGTTTTGGTCATGAAGCCTTGGGTGCAGGGGGTATGTTCGTAGCAATCGTAGCAGGTGTATTCACTGGTTATGTAATGGGTCTTTTCGGAAAGTTCTCTTTCTTTAAAGAAGAGTCGGTCATTCCTGACTTTGTACGTGCTTGGTTTGATTCCATGCTTCCAATTGGTATTGTCATCGTAGCCGCTTGGCTGGTTGTCGATATTGTTCACTTTGACTTATACAACATGATTCTAAGTATCTTTATGCCTCTTGCAAAAGCGGTTGAAACACCTTGGGGCTTCGCATTGATTATGTTTGTATACTGTTTCTTATATACAATGGGGATTTCAAGTTGGGTATTGACTCCGGTAACAAAGCCTGTTCTCTTAGCTGCTATTACAGCAAATGCTACTGCCGGAGCTACTAACCTAGTAACTTCTGAAACAATCTATTCTGCTTATATGTGGGTTGGTGGAATCGGCGCCACCTTGCCTTTGGTATTCATGTTAGCTTTCTCAAAAAGCGCAAAACTAAAGGCCCTTGGAAGAGCGAGTATTGCCCCTGGTATCTTTAATATAAATGAACCCATTGTCTTTGGGGCAATTGCGTGGAACCCAATTATGATGCTGCCAATGTGGATAATTGGACTTGTATTGCCTATTATCGTTTGGGTCGGAACAAAGGTGATTCACTTTGCACCTATCCCAAAAATTGTATTTGATATGTGGTATGCTCCATTCCCAATTTCAACTTGGATAACGACAGGTACATTTACGGGTATTATCCTAATGCTTGTCTGTTTGCTCGTCGCGTCCCTAATCTGGTACCCATTCTTTAAAGTATATGAAAAACAAGAAGTCTTAAACGAAACGAATGAAGGAACAAACAAAGGAAGAACAGAAGTAACAAACAAAATAAAAGCAGCAAAATAATGATTTGAGGAGATTTAAACCATGATTGATGAAAAAACGGCCCAGAATTCTATGCAGATTATACTCCATGCCGGAGATGCACGTGTTCATTGTATGAATGCTTTAAAAGCAATTGAAAATAGTAACTTTGATCAAGCGAAAGCTGAAATTAAACTTGCCAATAACAAAATAGTCAAAGCGCATCATGTTCAAACCGATGTGATTTCGGGGGAAACACAAGGTGAGGATAGTGAGTATTCTGTTCTTTTCGCCCATGCACAAGACACATTAATGACGATTTATAGTGAAATAAACATCGCTAAACGAATGATTAGAATTTTTGAAGTGTATGACGCCCGTTTAGCAAAATTAGAAAGAGCTGAAATGGAGAATGAACATGAGTAAAGTACCTACAGGTTTTCCAAAAGACTTTTTATGGGGTGGCGCGATTGCGGCAAACCAGGCGGAAGGCGCTTACGACGTGGACGGGAAAGGCTTAAGTGTAGCCGATATTAATGAATTCCGGGCAGATATTCCAATTGAGCTAAAAACAAACCTCGAAATTGATACACAGTATCTTGAAGAGGTATTAAAAAGTACTACTCGAATTTTTCCTAAACGTTGGGGCATCGACTTCTATCATACGTATAAAGAAGACTTGCAATTATTAGCAGAAATGGGCCTGAAGACATTTAGAACTTCGGTTGCATGGACACGCATCTTCCCTAAGGGTGATGAATTAGAACCGAATGAAGCAGGTCTACAGTTCTACGATGACTTATTTGATGAAATCATCAAAAACGGTATGGTTCCAATGATTACGATCTCCCACTATGAAATGCCTTTACACTTAACAACGGCTTACAAAGGCTGGTATTCTCGTGAAATGATTGACCTCTTCAATCGTTTCTGCAAAGTGTTATTTGACCGTTACCATGATAAGGTGAAAAAGTGGATTATCGTTAACCAAATTAACTTAATCGTGCATGAATCTTTTAACCATTTAGGAATTGCAGAAGATAAAGTCAGTAATCTTCTTGAAGCAAAATATCAAGGTGTTCACAATGAAATGGTTGCATGTGGTCACGCAACAAAATACGCACATGACAACTATCCAGATTTAGAAATTGGTATGATGTTATGTGGCGGTCCTACCTATGCGGCCACAGCTAAACCGGAAGATGTATTGGCAACGGTTCGTCATAATCAAATGGAATACTTCTATTCTGATGTATTGATGCGCGGATACTATCCAGGTTACGCATTCAGGTATTTTGATGAGATTGGTATTACTATTGAATTTGGAGAAGGCGATGAAGAAGCGCTGAAAAATACCGCTGACTTCATGTCATTCTCTTACTACTATACGCGCATTTGTGATGCAGATAGCTATGCAAACGGAAATGAAAGCCATCGTAACACTGAATTAGATGCAAATCCTTGGGGCTGGTCAATTGACCCGGTTGGGTTAAGAACATTTCTTAACCTATTCTACGACCGTTATCAATGTCCAATTTACATCACAGAAAACGGTGTTGGATACTATGACAAATTAGAAGATGGAAAAATTCATGACCCTTACCGTATTGACTACTTCCGCGCACACATCGAACAAATGAAAGAAGCAATCAAGGACGGTGTTGACCTACGTGGTTACTACGCTTGGGGCCCAATTGATATCATCAGCTGCTCCTCATCTGAAATGTCAAAACGTTACGGATTTATCTATGTAGATCAAGACGATTATGGTAAAGGCAGCAAGAAACGCTTATTGAAAGACAGCTATCATTGGTATAAAAAAGTTATTGAAACGAACGGAGAAGATTTAAATATCTGTGAAAACAGCCGTTCTGTAAAATCTTAACACAATTAAATAAAAGGTGCCTAACCCCCAGTTTGTTAAAGCTTTAACGAATCGGAGGTCAGGCACCTTTTTAACTTTTTCCTTTTTTTATATTCATAATGTAATAGTTTTAATATATAACCTGAATTATTCATACCTTTTTCATAAGTCGTGCATTTCGTCAATAATCAATTATTTTGCTATTTCTTTGAAAGGTATATGATTTTTCAACTTCTTAAAAGCCTTTTTTCAAAATCAGTAGCTTAAAATGGTTGTTTTAGGCAGACCAACCCCTTGGTCTTACATTGATTTTTAAAAATACCAAAGAAGGAAAAGTTATTCGAGCTGTAGGGTTTGAATGCGACTGAGTACCTTCCAAAAAAATTCCTGATACACGAAACTCGAAGAGAGTTTAAAGTAAAGGGATCGTCCTGACTTTACTAATTTACTGGCAACTTTAATAATCCGTGTACGAATGGTATCAATTTGTATATTTTTTTGTTCTTTTGTGATGCCATGGGGACGGTTCTGACGGTTTTTTTTGTGATAATGAGACCACCAGAAACGTGCCCCCGGTACTTTCAAAAAGGTCTTGACCCGTTCCGGTACCTATTTTGTATTCTTTTCTGAAATGTCGAATTTTGGCGAAAGGTGTCAAAAGATTTGTAAAAAACTCATGGGTTTTGTTGGTAGAATTAAGAATAGTATTATGGTGCCATTCCATTGGAACTACCCGAAGTTTGTAAAGATTTGTAGATTAATTGATTTTTATCACCATGAATTTAGAAGGAAAAGGGGCAGGTGTGTAAATTGGACCATTTAGTAATTAAAGACGCTCTTAAAAAAGCAGAACTGGCGATTAAAAAATATCTGAACATGAATGCTATGGGGACGGTTCTGACGGTTTTTATTGGTGATAATGAAACCACCAGAACAATCCCCCCGGTACTTAGACCGTCCCCGTGGGTTCATGGATTCTGGTAAAGTACCCAGCCTTTTATTTGCCTAATTCATAGTACAAATTTACAAAAAGTAGTATCGGAAGTAATTATACAAATCTTTTAACCACTTCAATCAACTTTTCTTTGTGAAGGGAAATATCAGAGACTCTTTCAATATTTATGTAAGTTTTCCCATCGTCATTAAGTTGAAGATATTTCTGAGACTGGTTGAATCCCAAGCGACATACCCATTTTCGAATACTATTATCCACAAGAATGTTAAAGTAACTTAGGTTATCACGGTACGAAATACGTTCTTCAGCTATTGTATCTTTAATAAGAAGTTTAACAATAGCAAATCCCTCAATCTCTTCTTCTGTCGTCACTATTTGTGGAATATCTTTGCTATCAACGTTTTCAGTGTCTGTTACTGCTTCAAGACGAGAATTTTCTTCTTCGTTTGTGGTTTTTAATGCTGCATTTAGCTTATCACTAACAAATTCATTGATAAATTGTTTAAAGGCTTTCTTTATGATTGGTTCAAACTTTTCCATAGTATTCTTTGTTTTAACACCTTCGTAAATTTGGCTTAACATAAATCTCACAAACTCTTCCGTTGGAGTCTCCCATTGATCATTTAGGTAATTTTTAAGTTTATTTAAGTATTTCAGTTCTGAGGCAGTATCAAATATCTTTTCCAAGTCAAAACTATTTTTCTTGAATTTAGCTAGCTCCTGCATTGCACTTTCCTTTAAATCAAGGATATTAAATTCAAAGAATGGAGAGGCATCCATTTTATTCTGCTCTTCAAGATCTGTGTAGAATCTATAAATTATGCCGTTAGTCAAGATTGCAAATTTGGCAGCTGTTGTACCAAAATATCTAAAAAGCTGTGAATCATGTTTTTGTAACTTTTCATTTATCGACTTCGCCTCAATTAGAATGACTGGTTTTCCATCACTCATTATTGCATAATCTACTTTTTCCCCTTTCTTGATCCCTACATCAGCAATGAATTCAGGAGTAAATTCGTCAGGATTAAAAATGTCATAACCAAGAATTTGAAAGAAGGGCATAATAATTGAAGTTTTCGTGGCCTCTTCAGTTGCAACCGAGATTTGTAATTTTACTACACGATCAGATAATGCCTTAATTTGGTCTACAAAATTATCCATTAAAATATTCCCCCTTATATGTACCTGCTGAAAAAATAGAATAAAAGTAGAAAAATGTAAGCGATTTAATTACCTTAATAATACCATATTCAAAATTAATGGAAGAAAGTATTATAAATAATAATCAAGGTAAAGTCGAACAATGACTGTCACTTTTCGCCATTAAATAAACAGTTCGCAATGGAAATCCAGATTAATTTTCCCCATCCAACGTTACGGTGAACTGTTTCATAAGTTTGGCAGCTATCACTATTTGGTAAAAAAAGATTTCATATAAGCAGCAATTATCCAAAGGATCCTCTATTAGCCCAAAAATAGAAGGATCTTTTTATTTACCCCCAAATAGAGTACAATTTCCCCATAGCCAATATATAACAGTACTGAGATTAATAGTTAACATATAGTCAGGGGCAAAGCGATGGAAGTGGTTGAAAAAAGGTTAATCGTTAATTCCGCAAAGGGAAATTTATTAAGAGAATTAATAAAATCGATGAACGAGTGCGAGCGTTTTTATTTTAGTGTCGCTTTCATTAATTATAGCGGGCTTCAACTTCTCCTCGATCCGTTAAAGGAAGCCGAGGCAAAGGGAATAAAAGGGAAGATTCTTACGTCTACCTATCTTAATTTTACTGATGCAAAGGCATTGGAGAAAATAAGAGAATTTACTAATGTTGATTTGAAGGTTTTTGTAACGGATAAAGAGATTGGGTTCCATACTAAGGCATACATATTCGAGTACAAAGATAGTTATAAGGTGATTATTGGCTCATCCAATATTACCCAAAGTGCGCTGAAGAGTAATATTGAGTGGAATGTTGAGATTATTTCAATTGAAGATGCTTATTTTATCAAAGAGGTCTTAAAGGAATACGAAAATCTATGGAATATGAGTGTGGTTGCCGACCAGGATTTCATTACTAGATACGAAGATTTTCTGAAGAGTTTCAAGAGTTCCCAAATGAATCATCAAATGATTTATGAAAACAAACAATATATTATTCCTAATCGAATGCAAAAACGGGCTATTGAGAATTTAGAAAGACTGAGGAGTTTTGGGGAAACGAAAGCGCTTGTGATTGCCGCAACCGGTACGGGTAAAACATATATGTCGGCTTTTGATGTGAAAAGTTTCAAACCAAAGAGACTTCTTTTTATTGTACATAGGGAAGAAATATTGAAAAAAGCAAAAGAAAGTTTTGAAATGCTCCTTCCGAATGAGGGGCTTACATTTGGATTGCTAACGGGAAATCATAAGCAAAAAAATGTTGAATATGTCTTTGCTACCATCCAAACTATTTCAAGATGTTTTCAGGAATATGAAAAGGATGAATTTCAATATCTAATTTTTGATGAAGCTCATCATGCAACAAGCCCAACCTATCAAAGTGTATTAAATTACTTTGAGCCTGAATTTACCTTAGGGATGACGGCAACACCAGAACGAAGTGATAGCCGGAATGTATTTGACCTCTTTGATAATAATGTGGCTTTGGAAGTACGGCTACATGAGGCCTTAGAGGACGAGCTGGTTATTCCTTTTCATTACTTTGGGATAACCGATATTGAAGGTATTGATTTAAGTGATGTTAATATTGATGATATTGCAGAAATCACAAAAAGGTTAAAGGTGAATGAACGGGTAGATTTTATTATCGAAAAAATGAATTTCTATGGGCATGATGGTGAGAAACGAAAGGGTCTTGGTTTCTGTGCAGGTATCGAGCATGCTCAATATATGGCCAGTGAATTTAATAAAAGAGGGATAAAAAGTGTTTGTTTATATGGCGAGGATTCATCTGAAAAACGGGAGTTATATATTAACAAGTTAGAAAGCGACCTCGATGAATTAGAATTTATTTTTACCGTTGATATTTTTAATGAAGGGGTGGATATTCCTTCTATTAATATTGTACTAATGCTAAGACCAACTAACTCTCCGATTGTATTTATCCAACAACTAGGTAGAGGATTGCGGAAGCATGCGAATAAGGTTTTTTTAACGGTCCTTGATTTTATTGGCAACCATAATAAAACGTTCCTTATTGCACTGGCCCTAAACGGGAGTCGATATTACGATAAAGAAAGCTTAAAGGTTGCGATTGCAACGGGATTTGCCAATATTCCCGGTTGTACACATATACAAATGGATAAGATATCTCAGGAAAGAATCCTAGCACAAATTGATAATGAAAACTTCAATTCAATGAAATATCTAAAGGAAGAGTATTTTGAATTTAAAAAGCTCAATCAAGGTCGGATTCCCTATCTATTATTGGATTATCTGAAATATGATGGTGCACCGGATCCGACGAAATTTATTGATAAAGAAACAACGTATCTACAATTCATAGCGAAAGTAGAGAAGGATGATGAATTAAAAGAACTCTTACTGAATAAAACATTTGAAGGGGTCTTGAAAGAATTATCTAGTAAACTTCCGCTAAAGCGAATCTATGAATTTGTCGTAGCTAGGTATTTGTTAGAGCATGATGAAATCACTCTCGAAACCGCAAGGCCTCAAATCTTAAAAATGATAACGAATGTAGATGAAGATAGCATTTTGCATGCGTTTGAATGCTTAAACCAGAACTATTATGATAGCGGTCAGTTGAAGAGTAAGCTTAAGTTGTTTCATTATAGTAACGGTAGACTGGTTAAAGCTCAAATTTTTAAAGAACTACTGGAGCATGAAGAATACCGAAAATATATAGAAGATATCATTACCTATGGAATTTTTCGATACGAAAAGGAATTCAGAGGTGATTATTACGGGGTCCCACATTTCAAACTATATGAACAGTATCAAATGAACGACGCTGCGTTACTTTCGAACTATCGAAAAATCCATAGTTCGTTTAGAGGTTCAGGGCTGCTCGCCAATGGAAATGAATACTTTCTATTTATTGACCTGCATAAAGAAGAGGACGTTAAGGAGAGTATCAATTATAAAGATAAATTTATCAATGAGCGCTACTTCCAGTGGCAATCAGTGAATAATACTACTCAAATATCCGAACGAGGAAAGAATATTATTTACAATAAGCAGCGCGGCGTCAATCTTCATTTGTTTATTAGAAAGTACAAGAAAATTGATAAAAAGACAGAGCCATATATTTATATAGGCAAAGGAAATTCTGTTTCTTTCGAAGGTGACAAGCCTATTACTGTAAAAATAGAATTAGAGCACGAGGTACCAGGAAGTTTATTTACGGAGTTTACTAAAAGAGTGTAGTCTTCTCATTGTGAGAAGACTATTTTTCTTGAATTAATTGTTCAACCGCTGGAATATCAGCCGGAGCCCATTTTAGTGAAGCCAAGTTTTCTCTCTTCAGCCAAATTAGCTTGGAATGCTCACTTGCCATTGGCATTCCCTCGACAACCTTACATTTAATTGATATTAAATTAATAATAAATGTATCGTATTCATGGGTGTTGTCATTAAATACCTCTCTTGATGTCTCAATCTTACAAGCCAATTCTTCATCTATTTCTCTTTTTAAGGCTGAGAAGATATCTTCATTCGCTTCCACTTTCCCACCCGGAAATTCCCACATATTTGGAATGGACATTACGGGGGATCTTAGCGCACATAGGATTTCGTTTTGTTCATTTTCGATAACTGCTGCGACTACCTTTACTTGTTTTTTCATGTTTTCCTCCAAAAGGTGAATTCACTAGTCATAATGATATCATTTTTATGGGGATCTTTCTTTAAAAGATGAAAAAAGGTGCCTGTACCCTTTTCCAAAGATTATGGGCTTATTAAGCCGTATTAAGATACTTATAATCTACCGGTAAGTAAAAAAGTTGTGAGAAGACTTATGATAGAACTAGGTTATCAAAGTGAGGCACTCAAGAAAAAGAAAGTGGCTAATTAAGAACAAAAAGGCTAGCTCTGCTGGAAACATCTATGAAAATCTATTGAAAAGGGATGTTTATACTACCAACTAAATGAAAAATGGGTAACTGACGTAACGGAGATTTCAATTGTGAAGAGTTCACAGAAAATTAAGGTCTTGAAAGGTATTTAAAAATAAGGAGCACGGTTAAAAAGGTTAATATTTCAAAGAGTGAAGAATTTCAAAGGCCCTTAATAGATTCTACTGAATGTGGC
>JAIMAD010000127.1 GCA_023512145.1 Bacillus sp. (in: firmicutes)
AATTCAAAAGCACCGATTCACCCCCTCCTTACCGGCTATCTCCGCTTGAAGAAGGGGTACTCTCGGCAAGTTGATAGAAAAGTCAAGTGGGACACTATCTTTCAATAAAAATAAAAACAAGCATCGGAATTCAACCGATGCTTGTTTTTATCCCCAAAAAAAAGGTGTTTCTTGATATACATAATAATTAAGCCAGTTTGAAAAGAATAAGTGACCATGGGAGCGCCAACGATTAATTGGAGGCAGGCTTGGATCATTGTTTGGAAAGTAGTTTTCTGGAATACGAATCTCAAGTCCTTTTTCTAAGTCTCTTGCATATTCCTGTGCCAGTGAATCAGATTCATATTCCAAATGACCAGTAATCATGACATGACGTCTGTCCCGTGAAGCCATTAATAATGCTCCAGCATCCTTTGATGCGGCTAGTAATTTTAATTGTGTATTTGTCTTAATTGCCTCAATCGATACATCTGTGTAACGCGAATGGGGAGCATAAAAATGATCATCAAACCCACGTAATAAAACGTCAGTAGGTTCGAAAATCTGGTGAGGATAAATTCCAGAACATTTTTGCTGCAGCTCAAACTTACCGATACCGTAGTAATAGTAAAGTGCCGCCTGTGCTCCCCAGCAAATATGTAGTGTGGACGTAACATTATTATTTGCCCAGTCCATGATTTCTGTTAATTCAGGCCAATATTTCACTTCATCAAACTCTAATAGCTCAACTGGAGCACCGGTTATAATCATCCCGTCAAATTTCAAGTCCTTAACTTTGGAAAAGGTGGTGTAAAACTGTTCAAGATGCTGTTTACTTGTATTTGTAGATTCATAAGAATTGGTTTTTAAAAAACTGACATTAACCTGTAAAGGTGAGTTTCCCAATAATCTTAAAAGCTGCGTTTCAGCTTTTTCCTTTTCAGGCATTAAATTCAAAATGAGTATATTAAGAGGCCTGATGTCCTGGCTGGTTGCACGTTCGTCGTCCATGATAAAAATATTTTCCTGTTCAAGAATTTCCCGTGCAGGAAGTAGTTTTGGAATGTTAATTGGCAAGTGACCATCCCCTTTTCTAATGGATTTTTACGTATTTCTAATTCCAAAATTAAATTATCCAATGGTAATTCAATAGTGGTTAATGAGTATTAAAAAACTTAATATTTACAGTATAAACATTATTGTGAATTCAGAAAAGATAATAATTTAATAATAATAATAAAATATCGGCATGTAAGCGCTTATTTGATACAATAAAGGAGTACTTGTTATTCTACACGTTGAATCGGGGGATTAAATTGGTAATGAAAATAAAAGTAAAGTCAGACATTGGTATTGCACAAGAATCAAAGATGAAGCACATTGTCGAAATAGCTGAAAAGTTAGGGTTAGTGGAAGATGATCTTGAGTTATTTGGAAAATACAAGGCAAAGATTTCTAATGACACCCTAACTAAAATAAAAACAAACGTTAGTGGGAAAATTATCCTTGTCACTTCGATTAATCCTACCCCTGCAGGAGAAGGGAAATCGACCGTTACAGTAGGTTTGGGCGACGCCTTCAATCGAATTGGTAAAAAAGCGATAATTGCCATCAGGGAACCGTCATTAGGCCCGACAATGGGTATGAAAGGTGGAGCAACTGGTGGAGGATATTCACAAGTCCTTCCTATGGAAGATATAAATCTTCATTTTACCGGAGATATTCATGCGATTACGACTGCTAACAACGCCCTTGCCGCATTATTGGATAATCATCTCCAGCAAGGAAATGAGCTTAACATAGACCAGAGGAGAATCGTTTGGAAACGAGCAGTTGATTTAAATGACCGTGCCCTTCGAAAAATAGTTATTGGACTTGGTGGTCCGCAGCAAGGTGTACCAAGAGAAGATGGTTTTGATATCACTGTAGCGTCGGAAATTATGGCCGTACTATGTTTAGCTACCGATATAAGGGATTTGAAATTACGATTATCACGAATGGTTGTTGCCTATAATTACAATAAGCAACCGGTAACAGTAGGTGACCTTGGAGTCGTAGGAGCCTTAACGTTATTGTTAAAAGATGCGATTAAACCAAACCTTGTGCAAACCATTGAGCATACGCCAGCACTCATACATGGTGGTCCGTTTGCCAATATTGCTCATGGTTGCAATAGTGTTATTGCAACCATCGCAGCAACTAAGTTAGCTGATTATGTCATTACAGAAGCTGGATTTGGAGCTGATTTGGGGGCAGAGAAGTTTTTACATATTAAATCCAGGTGTGCGGGTATTAAACCGGAAGCTGTTGTTATTGTAGCAACCATTCGTGCCCTGAAAATGCATGGAGGTGTTACTAAAACTGAGTTAGTCACAGAGAATATCTCAGCTCTCATACTTGGCTTTGCGAACCTAAAAAAACATATTGAAACAATCAAAAGCTTCGGTCTACCTGTTGTCGTAGCGATAAACAAATTCATCACAGATACAGATCTTGAAGTAAAAACATTACTTGATTGGTGCCAAACAGAGAATTTTCCCGTCGCATTAACAGAAGTATGGGAAAAAGGAGGAGCTGGTGGTATTACACTTGCTGAAAAGCTATTATCGATTATCGATCAGGAAGAAAATAATTTCCACCCCTTATATGACCTCTCAGATTCGATTGAAAAGAAAGTTAGAACAATCGTCCAACAGGTTTATGGTGGAAAGGATGTAGAATTCTCTCCCAAGGCAAAAAAACAATTAGTAGATTTTGAAAAATTCGGTTGGTCAAATTTACCCATCTGTATGGCAAAATCACAATATTCGTTGTCTGATGATCCAACCAAATTAGGTCGACCAACGGACTTTACGGTGACAGTTAGAGAATTTAAACCGTCAATTGGGGCTGGATTTATTGTGGCGTTAACTGGAGATGTTATGACAATGCCGGGCTTACCTAAAAAACCAGCAGCCTTAAGTATGGACGTAGATGACAATGGAAATGCCATTGGACTTTTTTAAATAATTAGACTAACTTAACGGCGCTCTCGACTAACTCTACAATACGAGCGCCTTTCGCTTTTTTTGTTAAAGGAGTCGAAGTAATCATGTTTGATCCAACAGCCTTTGATAATATGAAAGTGGTAATTGAAGGAGCGATTTATGACCTGGACATTAGTGGTAAAATTATCATAACAGACCGAAACGACCTCATTAATTTGGCCAAAATGTCGCGTAAATTTAACGTATCCTTCCAATTACCATACAGCACAGTCATTGCAAAAATGGAAATGGAAGCAAAATTTGTTAATCTAGCAGCGGAGCTAATGCCAAGCACTTTATCAGAGCAACTAGCTGGAAGCCATGTCCGACTAGAATTTTTTCTTGAACTTGCTGAGAAAATAGATTTTCAAGTAATTAAAGATATCCTCTTGGATGTATGGGGACCAACTAGAAATATTACTCAGTCTGTTCAATATAATCCCCTTGAAATCGAAAAAAGGATGAAAAATAAAATAACGGTGGAATTTGATAGATTGATTAGTGAAGAACAAATAGATGATTTGGTTGAAATGGTAGATGTTGTCATGACAACTTTACAGAACCTGCACTTGTTAAAAGACTGACAAAAACAGGAGGATCGAAGATTTAATCAATCCTTTCCCCTTATTTGTTCTTGACTTCTAGACGCCTCTTCTTATCGAGTTCTAAATATTTACAATCTTCTTTTTTTTATGTACCATTAATTTAGCAAACTTGTTCAATATGTTTCCACAACTTCAACTATAAGGGGAGATGACGTTGGTCAAGACGGCGTGGGTTACAGATAGTACAGCCTATCTAGATGGAGCACTAATAAATCATCCAGATATATACACAGTACCATTAACGATAATACTTGATGGTGAGGAATATTCCGATGGAATTGACTTAACATCCTCTCAATTATTTGAGAAATTAAAACAGCAAAAAAATGCACCAACGACATCACAACCTTCCGTTGGTGCATTTCAAGAACTTTTCGAACAACTTTCCAAAGATTATGACCAGATAGTTGCGGTTCTTTTATCAGCAAAATTAAGCGGTACAGTATCTTCGAGCGAGCAAGCAGCTATGCTTGTGTCAATTCCAGTTACTACGATTGATTCAAAAATACTTACTTATCCATTAACTGCAATAATGAAAAAAGGGATGGAACTTTTGGATGAAGGAAATAGTCTTGAATTTGTAATTGAACAACTTGAATCGCTGAGAGAAACAAATGAAACATACGTTCTTATTGGGAGTTTGGAGCAACTCCATCGAGGTGGAAGGATGTCTGGTTTGCAATTTTTCCTTGGGAGTATGCTTAGTGTCAAGCCGATAATTAGGATAGAAGATGGAGCACTAAATGTAAAAGAAAAAGCAAGAAGTGAGAAAAGGGCGAAAGAGAAAATTTTGAATTATTTAAGGGTATCATACGAAAAGTATCAATTTAGAGAAGTATATATCTTGTACGGCTTGCACGAGGAACAAGCGATTATGTGGAAGGAAGAATTAACCATTGAATTTCCACTGCTTGAGATAATTTGCTGTCCATTAGGGGCCGTAATTGGTGTGCATGCAGGAGAAAATACTCTTGGTATCAGCTGGCATAATGGCTTGAAATAACTTCAACCTCAATTGAGCATACTAAAATTGTAAAAATATTTTAGCGGAGAGGGCGATGCGCCATTAGTAAGCCAGGAAGGCAAAATAGGGACCAAACTAGAGAGCATATTGAAAAGCAGGACAAAAGAAATGACATTGAACTAGGTAGTGAGTTTCAGATTGGTAATAACAAGTCGCAAAGTCAGAAAAAAAGCGGCCGCCAAGTAAACAAAGAATAGCCTCGAACATTCGGGGTTATTTTTTGTTTGTTTCATGATAAAATAGCAAAGATGAAAGTAGGTGACATCGTGATATGAAGAATCAGATGATTAAACAAACAGAGGTTTTTGTCCGTCATGAATTAGGAGAAGATGCCACAGGACATGATTGGTTCCATGTCGATCGTGTCCGGCGCAGTGCCTTACATATTTGCAAGGAAGAACAAGCAGGAAATCCGTTCATTATTGAAATGGCTGCACTTCTCCATGATATATCCGATGAAAAGCTTAATGAAAGTATCGAAAAAGGTGAAGAAAAACTTGAAGCCTTTTTGGAAACGATTCCAGTCACTGTCCAAGAAAAAAAATATATTGGCCAAATTATCGCATCGATTTCATTTAAAGGTGGAAATAATAGGGCACTTGCATCAATTGAGGCAAGAATTGTTCAAGATGCGGATCGCTTGGACGCGATTGGAGCGATTGGAATTACTAGAGTATTCGCTTATGGTGGAAAAAAAGGACAACCCATATATGATCCGAAAATAAATGTTAGAGAAGAAATGAGCTTAGAAGAATACCGTAAAGGAAAATCAACGAGCATCCATCATTTCTATGAAAAGCTGTTGAAATTGAAAGATTTAATGAATACAGAAGCTGCTAAAAAAATGGCGGAACCCCGCCAGCAAATGATGATCGTGTTTTTAGAACAATTTTACCAAGAATGGGATGGACTAGACTTATGAAAATGCTCACAGTTGAAAATGTATCGAAAACCTATGGAGAGAAACAGCTTTTTAACAATATAACATTCACAATCATTGAAAAGGAGCGTGTCGGATTAATCGGAATAAATGGAACGGGAAAATCCACTTTATTAAAAATTATCGCGGGCTTGGACGTCGCCGACGAAGGGAAAATCGTCGCAGCTAAGGACTATTCCGTTGCTTATTTGGATCAACAGCCAGAACTTGATGCTGATTTGAGCGTACTTGAACAAGTTTTTCATGGCGATGCTCCGATTCTGAAACTGATGCGCGAATATGAAAAAACACTCTTGAAGCTTCATACTTCTCCAAATGACATGAAGCTTCAAGAAGAGCTTTTTCAATTGCAAAAGCACATGGATGCCTTAAATTCCTGGGATACAAGCACAAATGCAAAATCTATTTTAATGAAATTAGGAATTGAAGACTTCGCTATGAAAATTGGGGAGATGTCTGGCGGCCAAAAAAAGCGAGTCGCCTTAGCACAGGTGTTAATTGCTGAACCAGATCTCCTCATTTTGGATGAGCCTACAAACCACCTTGACTTTGATACTGTCAAATGGCTCGAAGATTACTTAAGTAGATATAATGGGTCACTATTGTTGGTCACACATGACCGCTATTTCTTAGAAAGGGTCGCCAATCGAATGTTTGAACTTGACGGTGGAAATCTTTACAGTTATAAAGGAAATTATGCCTCCTTTTTAGAATCAAAGGCAATCCGCGCCGAAAATAACGCAGCCACCTATGAAAAAAGTAAAAACCTTTTCAGGAGGGAACTGGAGTGGATTAGACGTGGCGCAAAAGCGCGATCAACAAAACAAAAGGCACGGATTCAACGGTTTGATGTCCTTGATGATTTGGTAACAAGCGGGAAGTCATCTACTGAAAAGGTGGATATTGCATTAAAAGGTACCAGATTGGGAAAGCAAATATTTGAATTAAAGGACGCGAACATGCGCTATGGGGAAAAAACAATCCTAAATCATTTTGATTTGTTGGTGAAACCTGGTGACCGCCTTGGGATCATTGGGAAAAATGGAACAGGGAAATCAACTCTTTTAAATATCCTTGCTAAAAAAATTCCCTTAGATGACGGCGAGTTTGTTATGGGGCAAACAGTAAAAATTGCCTATTACACGCAGGAAAGCGAAGATATGGATGAGAGTAAGCGGATGATTGAATACATTAAAGAAACCGCAGAAATTGTTGAAACCTCCGATGGAAAAACAATTTCCGCTGCCCAAATGCTGGAGAGGTTTCTGTTCCCACCATCAACGCACGGAACACCGATTAGAAAGCTTTCAGGCGGGGAAAAACGTCGGTTATACTTATTGAAAATATTAATGACAGCACCGAATGTACTGCTCCTGGACGAGCCGACAAATGATCTTGATACACAAACATTGACGGTTCTGGAGGATTATTTGGGGGAATTTCCAGGAATCGTAATCACTGTGTCCCATGACCGTTATTTCCTGGATAAAATTGTCGAACAGCTTTTGATTCTCAAAGGGGCAGGTGAAATTGCTTCCTTCTTTGGAAATTACAGCGAATTTCTTGAAAAAGAAACTACCCTTGAAGCACAAAAGGCAGAAACGGTTTTTGCCCAGACTTCTAAGAATCCAGAAAGAGAAAAGAAGAAAAAGATGGCATACCAGGAGAAAAAAGAGTGGGAAGAAATAGACGGGGTCATCGCTACGATAGAAACCAATATTGAAGAGATTGCCGCTGAAATGTCTTTAGTTGGCAGTGATTTTACGAAAGCTCAGGATTTGATGGACCAGGCAGCACAATTAAATGAAAAGCTGGAATATTTAATTGAACGGTGGTCATACTTAGCTGAACTTGCAGAAAGCGAGTAAAGAGCACGCCCAAGGCGTGCTCTTTACTAATAACTAAGTAGAAATGCATATCTAGTGATGAACCATATCCTATATGGTAAACTTGTAAAATAGAAAATAAGAATAGGGTGGTCTTATTGAAAATAAAGGCAATTGAACCAACACCAAGCCCAAATACAATGAAAATCAATTTAGATCAAGAGCTTCCAATGGGGAACAGCCATAATTATAAAAAAGAAATGGCTGCCGATGCCCCACCAATCATTCAAACCATCCTCCAAATCGAGGGAATTAAGGGCGTATACCATGTAGCAGATTTTCTTGCGATTGAAAGAAACGCCAAATACGATTGGCAGGAATTATTGCTTAGTGTCAGACTAGCCTTTGGAGAAAATACCACAGACGTTTCCAAAGTCGAGAAGGTTGATGAACATTTTGGAGAAATCAAGGTGGAAATTCAACTATTTAAGGATATTCCGCTCCAAGTCAAACTTAGTGATGGGCTGACTGAACGAAGATTTGGAATGCCAGAGTACTTTTTGCAGGCAAGGGAAAGGGCGCAACTACCAGAAGATAACTATATCTTATTGCGGAAATGGCAGAATCAAGGTGCCCGTTATGGGAAGTTTGATCAAATTGGCAAAGAGGTTATCGAAGAACTCATTGCCGCTTATCCCGTCAATAGACTTGAGGAATTGGTCGCAAAAGCTCTTGCACCCCAATCTCCTTTTTTAAAAAGACCAAAAAGGGTACGTAAGACAGTAACACTTGAGGACCTAGACGCTCCTGATTGGCAGGTTCGCTACCAGATGCTCGAGCAAATGGATGATCCTAAATTTTCGGATTTACATGTGCTAGGAAAAGCATTGGCAGATGAGAAGCCTTCGATTCGAAGACTTGCAACAGTATATCTCGGCATGATTAAAGAGAAGGAAGTACTACCGCTTTTATATAAGGCTCTGAAAGATAAAACCGTTACTGTGCGGCGAACGGCAGGCGATTGTTTATCAGATTTAGGCTATCCGGAAGCTGCAGGTGAAGTGATGGAAGCCTTGCAAGATAAGAGCAAATTGGTACGCTGGCGGGCAGCCATGTTCTTATTTGAGGTGGGTGATAGCTTGGCCCTACCGGCATTAAAGGCTGCAGAAAATGATAGTGAATTTGAAGTGAGTCTACAAATAAAAATGGCGATTGAAAGAATAGAAGGCGGCGAGGAAGCCAAAGGGTCTGTTTGGAAGCAAATGACTGAGGCAAGGAAAGTAAAGGAATAGGAGTGTATTATTGCATTCTGCAAGTGAACTATTGTATGCTAAAAAAAGCTAGTAATGGAGGGGTAAATAAATGTCAAATGCCTATGAGGAATTTATGAAACAAACGCTTTTGCCTATGCGTCAAGAGTTAACCAGTGCAGGTTTTGAGGAACTCAATTCTGAAAGTGATGTACAGCAATTTATGGATCAGGTAAGCGGAACAACATTAGTTGTTGTCAATTCTGTGTGTGGATGTGCTGCCGGATTGGCTCGTCCTGCGGTTACGCAAGCAGTTCTAATTAGTGAGAAAAAGCCAAACCATCTTGTTACCGTTTTTGCAGGGCAGGATAAAGAAGCCACCGCTAAGATGCGTGAGTATTTTGAAGGATTAGAGCCTTCATCACCGTCGATGGCACTATTGAAAGATAAAAAGGTCGTTCATTTCATCCCACGACATGATATTGAAGGTGTTCCCATGGAAGTGATCAGGGAAAATTTAATGGCAGCAATCAAAGCTAACTGCTAAAGAGGATGTCATCAGACACCCTTTTTTTCTATATGGGTATATAAGAAAAATCAGGAAGATTACAAACAGTTTTATTCACTTTTACTGAAAATAAAGTATAATATATTTTATATGAACTTAAATTCTAAAAAAGATAATATTTTACATAATCTTCGAAAAGAATAGGGGTGACCCTGAAATGAACAAATGGCTTCGTAAATCGTTATTTGTCGTGATTTCCATTTTAACTTTTGGTCTTGTGACACCTACACAGTTAATTAATCCAGTAAACGCAGAAAATATCAACGATCGAGAAACATTTGATGCGACTGCCGAGGGTAACAGCTTTGCACTGTCGTCAGGGTTTATTGATGAATCAGAGCATGACAAAGATATTTTTATTGGAGTATTGCTGAAACAAGCGGAAATACAGTCCTATCAAAAATTTGGTGTAAAAATAAAACCAGTCATAGAAGACGAATTCAAGGAAATTATTTTGCCAAATATCGAAAAAGTACTTGATAATTTGGCAGTCCAATTTCCTGAGGAAGATTGGAAGAATCTCTCGATTACGGCTCTACCAAGTGCGGGTCATTCAGAAAAGATTTTTAATATTAACAATCGTTTAACAGGTAACGATGTTCTTCGTTTTCACGTAAGACGAGATAACCCACCACAAGCAGGATACTGGTTTAATTTTCATTACCATACCTACTATGATGATTTTCATAGTCACCATGATCTAGGTACAATATTTTGGGCTAAAAATACACCGCCAAAATGGATGAGTTAGTGTAAGATTTGCGAATGGTAGTAAAAAATTATGATAATAAATGAAACCTTTTAATAGGAGACACGTAAATAGACAATTATCAAAATTGGAGGAATGAAGAAATGGCAGTAAGTTTATCAAAAGGACAAAAAGTTGACTTAACGAAAACTAATCCCGGATTAACCAATGTTGTGGTTGGACTTGGCTGGGACACGAATAAATATGATGG
>JAIMAD010000128.1 GCA_023512145.1 Bacillus sp. (in: firmicutes)
GAATTGACTGATATGGTCAAAGTTTTAAAAAGGAGACTGCTAGTATGTTTTCGAAATTTCTCAACCTAGACACGGAAAAACAGGACCGCATTATGAATGCAGCAATGAAGGAATTTGCCCTGAAAGGATATGATCGCGCCTCGACAAATGAAATAGTCAAGGATGCAGGAATATCAAAGGGATTGCTCTTTCATTATTTCGGCAACAAAAAGCAATTATTTTTATTTTTGTATGAGCATATGACAAAAATATTTTTGGAACGAATACTAGAAAAAGTAAACTGGGATGAAAAAGATATATTTTTCCGCTATCGGCAAATCGCATCGCTGAAACTTGAATTATTTAAAATTTACCCTGAAATGTTTAATTTTATTAAGTCGATCTATACAGAAGCATCCTCTGACGTGAAAAGTGATTTAAACCGTATGGGCAAAGAATTATTTGCAAGTTCCTTTTTAAAATTATTCTCTGATATCGATACTTCTAAGTTTAAACAGGGAATTGATATTAACAAAGCAATCAACGTCATTAATTGGACATTGGAAGGCTTCGCCTATCAACAGCAAGAAAAAGCAATCAAACTTAATCTGGAGCAAATAAATAACGAAGAAGCATTGGCAGAAATGGATGTTTATATGGAGATGTTAAAACATTCTTTTTATGAATAAATGGGTGATCAATCATTATTCGTAATTGATCATTCAGCAAATGAATTTTGATAATTAAAGGGAGGTTCTATCATGAATGTAATAGAAATCAAAAACCTTACGAAGACTTACGGGAAAGCAAGAGGAATTACTGATATTAGTTTTAATGTTGAACAAGGCGAGATTTTTGGTTTCATAGGTCCAAACGGTTCCGGGAAATCGACAACGATCCGCACACTATTGTCACTCATTTACCCGACAAGCGGCAGTGCAACGATTTTTGGGAAAGATTGTGTTCAGTTTGCTCCGGAAATTAAAAAGGAAATTGGCTATTTACCGTCTGAGGTCTTTTATTATGATGATATGAAGGTAAAGGAACTCTTAAAATATTCAGCTAGCTTTTATAAAAAGGATTGCAGGAAGCGAATCAAAGAATTAGCGGAAATTATGGACTTGGATCTTAATAAAAAAATTGATGACCTCTCTTTAGGAAATAAAAAGAAAGTCGGGATTGTTCAAGGGCTGCTCCATGAACCAAAGTTGATTATCCTTGATGAACCTACGAGCGGGCTGGACCCATTGATGCAGCAAAAATTCTTTGAACTTCTTAAAACAGAAAATAAAAAAGGCGCGACGATTTTATTTTCGTCTCATATTTTAGGTGAGGTGCAGAGGTTATGTAATCGTGTGGCCATTATTAAAGAGGGTAAGATCATTACGGTTGAGAAGATTAGTAACCTAAAAGAAAACAACTATAAAAAGTTTAAAATTGAAACGAAAGCTAAACTTGACAAGAATTACTTTAATTTAAATGGTGTCAATAATTTAGAAGTAAATGGTAACACCATCAGCTTTATTTTTAGAGGAAATATTAATGATGTGATGAAAACGATAGCCGACATTGAAATCACCAATCTTTGGATTGAAGAGCCAGACCTTGAGGAGATCTTTATGCATTACTACGAAAAGGAGGCCTAGGAAGCTATGAATATATTCTTACATGAATTGAAAGCATATCGGAAATCTACATTTATTTGGTCGGTATCCTTAGTGATGATCATCGTTCTGTTTATGTCGTTTTATCCTTCCTTTGCAAAGGATACAGAAGAATTCACAAAAATAATGGCTGGTTATCCAGAGGCAATCAGAAATGCAATAGGTGTAAACCTTGGGAATTTCTTTACCATACTTGGCTTCTATTGCTTCCCACTGTCTTTTATTACTTTGTGTGGATCGATACAGGCTATGAATCTCGGCACTTCGATCCTCAGCAAGGAAGTTCGTGAAAAAACAGCCGATTTTTTGTTAACAAAGCCAGTCACCCGCTCAACTGTTTTGACATCTAAGCTGTTGGCAGCATTGGCTTCGATTGTCATCACAAATATCGTTTATTTATCTGCTTCAAGCTTCATGGCTTTTCAAGTCAATACAGAAGAATTTAGTTTTAAACTATTTATCATGCTATCACTCACAATGTTCTTTATTCAACTGATTTTTCTAGCCTTGGGGATTATCATTTCCGTTAGTGTTCGGAAGATTAAATCCGTGCTGACCATCTCACTTGCAACCGTCTTTGCTTTCTACTTTCTAGGGATGTTTAGCTCTACGACGGGTGAGGAAGCAAAACGATATATTTCTCCGTTTAAATATTTTGACACCGCCTATATCATCAAACATGCAAGCTATGAAGCAACATTTTTGATTGTTGGTGCAGTGGTCATTATTCTTGCAATCGTGAGCAGTTATTTTGTTTATGCCAAAAAGGATATCCATGCTGTATAAGAATTTCGGTTTGCTAAATGGAGGGGTTTGATCATGAATATATTTTTAAAAGAATTGAAGTCTCATCGAAAGTCACTGATATTTTGGAGCATCGGTGTCATACTAATGGTTGTATCTGGTATGGCTAAATATGCTGCGTATTCGTCAGCGGGTCAATCGATGAATGATCTGATTACAGACTTACCACAATCATTGAGGGCTGTATTGGGTTTCAATGATTTTGATGTATCAAAGGTTAGTGGTTATTATGGTATGCTTTTTCTATATATGTTATTAATGGCAACGATTCATGCGACGATGCTAGGGGCAACGATCATTTCAAAAGAAGAGCGAGACAAAACATCTGAGTTTTTATTCGTAAAGCCAGTATCTAGAAGTACCATCATTACCGCAAAATTATTGGCAGCATTTACGAATATTGTGATTATTAATCTTGTAACCTTCGTTTCCTTAATAATAATCATAGAAAAATACAACAGCGATGGTGAAGCAGTTAATGGTGACATCGCCCTTACAATGGCGGGAATGTTCTTTTTGCAGGTCTTGTTTATGGTAATTGGTAGCGCACTTGCTGCTGTAAAAAAGAAAGTAAAAACTGTCGCCTCACTAGCTACGGGCATCCTTTTGCTCACGTATATGTTATCAATCGCGATTGATCTGAACGAGCACATCGAAGGCTTGAAATACGTGACGCCGTTTAAATATTTTGAAGCAAAGAATGTCATGTATGGTGGTGGGCTTGAAGTGACTTTCGTCGTCATATCAGTATTTTTGATCGCAGCACTTTCCTATGTTACCTATGCTTTTTATAAAAAGAGAGATTTAAATGTGTAAACAAGGCAGGACCTGATGATGTGTCAGGTCCTTATTTTCTTTTGTATCGTCAAATGATGGGGCAATTGTGATGGGCAACCCAATTAGCGCAACAGGTGTGATGCTTGCTACTTACAAAACTAGACTATGAGCTAGAAAGAACAGGTGGAAAATACGGATTAGTTACTTTGTGTATAGCAGGTGGGTTAGGAATAACAACCATCATTAAAAATACCAAGGTGTAAAAATAAACTTATAATAAATTTGGACATTCTCCTTTGATTGACTGATGCGGTTTTATTTCAAAAAAAGGATTGAATGTCCTTTTTGTTGAATTATAGAATATAGTAGGGGGGCATTACATGGACAAGGAGAATGTAAAAAAAAAGGTGGTAAAGCAATTCGGAAAGAATGCCGAGAAATACATAACAAGTGAATCTCATGCCAAAGGAGAAGATCTTCCATTAGTAGTGGAATGGTTACAGCCACAAAGTAATCAGATTGCATTAGATATTGCAACAGGTGGTGGGCATGTAGCAAAAGCTTTATCGCCATATGTTGCACAGGTCTTTGCTACAGACCTAACAAAAGAAATGCTCAGTAATACTGCAAGACATTTGACCCAGTCCTGTCACAATATTTCTTATGTTATTGCTGATGCTGAAAACCTACCGTTTCTCGATAATAGTTTTGAAATCATAACCTGTCGTATTGCACCACATCATTTTCCTTATCCTCAAAATTTCATCAATGAAGTTGCCAGAGTGTTAAAACCAAACGGTTCTTTTTTAATGATAGATAATGTAGTTCCTGCAGAAAAGCACCTTGCTGAATTTATGAACACTCTAGAAAAGCTGAGGGATGAAAGTCACGCCCAATGTCTTTCAATCGAAGAATGGAGAAAACTAGTTTCTGCTACAGACTTGCTAGAGATTCAATCACAGGTCCGAAAGAAGTCTTATCTTTTTCCTGAATGGGTGGAGCGAACAGCCAATAATCAGGCACAAATAGATAGCGTAAATCGATATATTGCCAATGGAAGTAAGGAATGTCATGCGTACTTTAATGTCTCATTCGATAACAAAAGTAGTCAATCACTTCAAGTAGATGAATGGATGGTTCACTGTAAGAAATTGAATGGATGAGTATATATTACTACATCTTCTTAAATTAAGGATGAGAACGAATAAACAGGTAAAGCTGTTAACATTCCCGAAATAGTTTTCGTAGATGGATTAAAGCATAACAACAGTGTTAGTATGGAAAAATAAAGTGAAAAAGGAGGAGGAGAAAAAAATGACAAATCAAAGTGAAAATAAGACACTACCACCCAAAACTTGTTCTGTTGAACGCTTAGTAACGCTGGAAGCCGATGTGAAAAAGGTGCTAGCAGGCGAAAAAACGGCTACACGCAGGAATGGCAGATATGCTGACCCTGGGGAAATCATGACACTAGAAGGCAACGACTTTGTTGTTGACAAGGTGTATTCGCAAAGCTTAGGAGAATTGACGGATGAAATCGTCCGTACGGAAGGCTACGCTTCGGTCGAGGAATATAAGCAATCCATACTTTCCTATCATCCAGGAATGCCGTGGCTGCCGCAAATGCGCGTCTGGGTTCATGAATTTCGCCCTGTCAAAGATTAATAATGAAACAATAGGTCCATAGTTCATTTATGGGCCTTTTTTTAGTTTCAACGCCTTTTTAGCCACATGAATCTAGTACCATAAAAAATAAACTTCTAAGTTCACCATTATTCTTTGGTTAATCGCAGAAAAGAAAATTATAATTAACCTATGTAGAGGATTTGACATGCTGGGGTGAGTGGATGAAGTTTTTAACAAAATACATAAAGAACTATTGGAAGTCTTTTAGCCTCGCGCTTTTATTTCTTACCTTTGAGGCGATTAGTGATTTGATGCAGCCGACGATTATGGCCTTGATTATCGATAAGGGTGTGGCGAACAAGGATATTGATTATATTTTAAAAATGGGCGGCCTGATGCTTTTGATTGCCGCATTTGGGGCAATATCTGCTTCAATCAGAAGTGTTATGGCCAGTATTGTTTCGCAAAGTTTTGGCACAGAGTTAAGATCCGATTTGTTTAAAAAGGTTCAATCGCTTTCTTTTACAAACATTGATAAGTTTGACCGCGCTTCCTTAATCACCAGGCTGACAAATGACGTTACCCAGATGCAGGTTTTTGTAAATGGGTTGATGCGGATTTTTGTTAGGGCCCCTCTTTTGGCGATTGGCGGCTTAATTATGGCAACACGTTTGAACCTGCATCTATCTGTTGTCCTGGCAGTTGTGGTCCCAATTGTTGCGGTATTGATCATGATTAACATGCGCTTAGGCTTTCCCCTCTTTTCCCGTGTTCAAAAGGCATTAGACCGGGTCAACAGTGTGATGAGGGAGTACTTATCCGGAGTTCGTGTCGTCAAGGCCTTTAATCGTTTTGATGTTGAGGTCGGGAAATTCACGCACGCGAATGATCTGTTCAAAGACCATTCCATCACCGCAAACCGGTTAATGGCAACTTTCAGTCCGGCGATTATGTTGAGTGTTAACCTGGGCATCGTAGTCGTCTTGTGGATAGGCGGCAAAGGTGTAAATACAGGTGACATTCAGGTTGGCCATATTATTGCGTTTATCAACTATATGACACAAATATTATTTAGCTTGATGATGATTTCCATGGTCTTTAATATGTTTGTCAGGGCCAGGTCCTCAGCTGGAAGAATTAATGAGATATTTTTACAGGAAGATACAGTAACTTGGAAAAAGGAGCAGAAGGAAAATTCCGCTGAGGGAGGAAGAATTGATTTTGAAGACGTCACCTTCTCCTATGAAGGAACAACTGGTAAACCCATCCTAAATAATATTACCCTCACAATTCTCCCTGGTGAAACAGTTGGTATCATCGGTTCAACAGGTTCAGGAAAAAGTACACTTATCAATCTCATCCCCCGCTTCTATGATGTGTTTAGCGGCACCATCAAAGTCAACAACGAAGATATTAAACTAGTTAACCCCAAAAAGTTAAGGGAGAAAATCGCCATCGTGCCGCAAAAGAATATTTTGTTTACAGGTAGTGTCGAGGGAAATATTCGCTGGGGGAAAGAGGATGCCACACAAGAAGAGATCATTGCTGCAGCAAAGGTCGCTGGTGCTCATGATTTTATTGAGCGGTCCCCGGAAGGTTATCAAACAAGAATTGGCCAGGGAGGTGTTAATTTTTCCGGCGGTCAGAAGCAACGTATCTCGATTGCGAGGGCTTTAGTGAAAAAACCGGAGATATTAATCCTAGATGATAGTACAAGTGCCATTGATGTGGCAACAGAAGCAAAAATCAAAGAAGCGTTGAAGAAATATGCCAAGGGGCTCACTTGTTTATTGATTGCCCAGCGGATTACCTCGGTTGTGGATGCCGATAAGATTGTTGTCCTTGACCACGGGGAACTGGTTGGGGTTGGTTCGCACACTGAATTAATTAAGGAGTGTACAGTATATCAAGAAATCTATCAATCTCAGAATGGGCAAGGAGGTGGAGTGAATGTCACAGGGCACCACACAAGCTAGGAACAATCCCCCTACTCCTCCGCCGATTAGACCCTCTGGTTTTGGAAGCAAACACCGCGGTCCCGTTGTCAAACCAAAGAATTTTAAACTTACACTTAGGAGGATTTGGCAATACTTTGGCAAAGAACGTAAAATGCTCTCATTCATCTTTTTATTTATTTTGATTGACGCAGCTTTAATGCTTCTCGCCCCGTTCTTAATTGGAAAAGCTATTGATGCAATGGGTCTCCAAAATGGGGAAGTAGATTTTGATTTTCTAAAAGTGATGATGATTATTTTGATTGCCAGTTATCTCGGGGATGCCATTCTGACATTTTTACAGGGCTGGCTAATGGCGGGTGTATCCCAGCGAATTGTCAAAAGCTTAAGGGAAGCTCTTTTTAAAAAATTACAAAGGTTACCAGTTTCTTTTTTCGATGCTCGTGCCCATGGGGAATTAATGAGCAGACTATCGAACGATGTTGATAACGTCAGCAGCACCATTTCTCAGTCTACAACCCAATTAATGTCGGGCATTGTTGTGTTGACGGGGTCATTAGTGATGATGTTACTTCTAAGCCCGTTGTTAACTTTAGCAAGTATGATTACTGTCCCACTTGTCTTTTTGTTAACAAGAACCATTGCCAAAAGGACCAGTATCTTGTTTAAAAATCAACAAAACGAGCTTGGGAAATTAAATGGACATATCGAAGAGACAATTTCGGGCATTGAAATTGTCAAAGCTTTTAACCATGAAGAAAAGGTGGTTGAAGAGTTTGATGTGGTGAATACAAGGCTTCGTCAAGTCGGTTTAAAGGCACAAATTTGGTCGGGGTTTCTGATGCCGATTATGAACGTGATAAATAATCTTGGTTTTACAATTGTTGCCGTTACTGGTGGCATCATGGCCGTTAAAGGATTAATTACCGTCGGGGCAATTGCCAGCTTTATCACCTACTCAAGACAATTTGTCCGACCGCTCAATGACCTCGCAAATATTTTTAACACGCTCCAATCAGGTGTCGCAGGGGCTGAGCGGGTCTTTGAAATCATTGATGAAGAAGAGGAGCCGGATGACACGCCACATGCTATTGCCTTAGAAAATCCAAAAGGACATGTCGTCTTTGAAAATGTTTGTTTTGGGTATCGACCAGATGTCTTAATCTTAAAAAATGTCAGCTTTGAAGCGAAGATTGGTAGTAGTACAGCCTTAGTCGGACCAACAGGTGCCGGAAAGACTACAATTGTTAACCTGCTGACAAGATTTTATGATGTCACCAGTGGACGGATCCTCCTCGATGGCCGTGATATTCGTGAATATACAAGGGATAGCCTACGAAGATGTTTTGGATTTGTCCTCCAGGATACGTATTTATTTTCTGGGACCATCAGTGAGAATATCAGGTACGGGAAGCCAGATTCCACAGATGAAGAGGTAGAAAATGCAGCAAAGAAGGCCAATGCCGATACCTTTATTAAACGGTTGCCACTTCAATATGAAACAAATCTATCAGAAAATGGCGGCAATCTCAGCCAGGGCCAGAAGCAATTGCTGGCGATAGCAAGAGTTATCCTAGCGAAACCGTCGTTACTAATTCTAGATGAAGCAACAAGCAGCATCGACACTCGAACAGAGGTCCATATTCAATCAGCCTTACTAACTTTGATGGAGAAGCGGACTAGTTTTATCATTGCCCACCGCTTAAATACGATTCGTGATGCGGATACAATCATGGTGATTGACAACAGACAAATTGTAGAACAAGGGAATCATGAGCAGTTAATGAATCAGCAAGGAAGATACTACCAAATGTTTTTTAATCAGACGAAAAATGTCGAAAGTGCACTGGATTAAAGAGGCTGTCTTCCAGTCTCTTTTTTTATCGTAAACTACTATTTATCATAAATTTTCAAAATTAATTGTCTGAAAGGGTGACAAGTGTCAAGACACCTGTTAGAATACTTGTAGATTACAAGGGTAACACTTCTTAGCTAAATTAAGGAAATCTTGGTCATAATGGAAATGGCTACTAAAAAACAGGGGGATACATATCAAATGAACAAAGAAAAGAAACTATCAGGCCGGAAATTACTTGGTATTGCCGGAATGGGCTGGATGTTTGATGCCATGGATGTCGGTATGCTTTCCTTCATCATTGTCGCCTTAAAGGTAGAATGGGATTTATCTCCGGGGCAAATGGGCTGGATTGGAAGCGTCAATTCAATTGGTATGTCTGTAGGTGCACTCCTATTTGGAATACTAGCAGATCGAATTGGTAGAAAAAGTGTCTTTATCATCACGTTATTATTATTTTCACTTGGAAGCGGTGCTTCGGCATTCACGACGACCTTAACTGCTTTCTTAACTTTAAGATTCTTCATTGGGATGGGTCTAGGTGGTGAGCTGCCTGTTGCCTCGACGCTCGTTTCCGAGAGTGTCCCGGCCGAAAAGCGTGGAAGGATTGTCGTCTTGCTTGAAAGCTTTTGGGCAGCTGGCTGGTTGGTAGCTGCGCTCATTTCCTATTTTGTGATTCCTAAGTATGGCTGGCAAGTAGCTTTGTTAATTAGTGCTACCCCTGCTCTATATGCCCTATATTTACGAATAGGTTTACCTGACTCCCCTCGCTTTACGGCGTTAAAGGCAACTGACAAAATCACACCCTTACAAAGTATCGCCAAATTATGGTCTAAAGAGCATGTGCGCAAGACGTCTATGTTGTGGATTGTCTGGTTTTGCGTTGTATTCTCCTATTATGGCATGTTCTTGTGGCTTCCAAGTGTCATGGTTATGAAAGGCTTTAGTATGATAAAAAGCTTTGAGTACGTATTGATTATGACACTGGCACAGTTACCAGGCTACTTTACGGCCGCCTGGTGTATTGACCGGTTTGGGCGAAAATTTGTATTGGTCGTTTATTTAATTGGAACAGCAGCAAGTGCTTATTTATTTGGTACAGCAGATTCAACTGCCCTCTTACTGACAGCGGGAATTTTACTGTCGTTCTTTAATCTAGGTGCCTGGGGCGGTCTTTATGCATATACCCCCGAGCAGTATCCAACCAATATTCGTGGTACAGGTGCGGGAATGGCAGCATCCTTTGGACGGATTGGTGGGGTCCTTGGTCCATTAATGGTCGGTTATCTTGTTACACAAAATGTTTCCATTTCAACAATCTTTACAATTTTTTGTGTTTCCGTTCTAATCGGTGCATTTACCGTCTTCTTTTTAGGAACAGAAACGAAAAGAAAAGAATTAGTCTAACAAGTTACAAGTTGAGGTTATATTCCGGACTATTTTTTTAATAGGCAATAAAGCGTAATAAAATAACAAAATGACGTGTGTTAGGGG
>JAIMAD010000129.1 GCA_023512145.1 Bacillus sp. (in: firmicutes)
GAAGATGGTACCGTAAAAAAATGGTCTGATATTCGCAGTGATTGGCCCGATGAGGAAATCAAATTATTCTCTCCTGGAACAGATTCAGGAACATTCGACTACTTTGATGAAGTAATTCTGGATGGAGAACCTGTCGTTGAAAAGGCAACTCTTTCTGAAGATGACAACACTTTAGTACAAGGTGTCCAAGGTGAAAAGTATGCAATCGGATATTTCGGTTATGCTTACTATGCTGAAAACAAAGATACCTTAAAGATTGTGCCTATCGATGGAGGAAATGGTCCTGTTGAACCGAACAACGATACAATTGAATCTGGCGAATACGCTCCACTATCTCGCCCATTATTCACGTACGTGAAAAACTCAGCAATTAAAGATCAGGAAGAAGTTTATGATTTCGTAAAATTCACCATAGAAAATGCAGCACTTTTATCTGAGGATGTAGGTTACGTAAAACTACCCGATGAAGAATACACAAAAGGACTTGAAACTTTAGAAGGCATTAAGTAAAAAACTAAATTGATTACTATTGTGAGAAGCGCATATTGTGCTTCTCATATTGTCATGTCATGTGGGTGAAAGGGGTTTTCATTTTGGCTATTCCAAACAATCATTCTTTTTCCGTTCAGAAAATGATTCAGGAGAAGAAAAAAAAGAATAGCGCTGCAGGGATATTAGAAAAGATAATGCCGTTTATTTTGTTCCTTGCTGCAGCTGTTTCTGTGTTTACAACGATAGGCATTGTACTAACTTTGATTTTTGAAACATTCCTCTTTTTTGATAAAGTATCGCTAGTAGAATTTTTTACTGCGAAAAAATGGTATCCATTCTCGGAAACACAGGGTACTTTTGGGATTTTGCCATTAATTTCCGGGACCTTAAAGGTTACTGGTATTGCCATTGTAGTAGCTGTTCCGATTGGACTGACTTCTGCCATTTATTTGAGTGAATATGCATCTGACCGTTCTCGGAGAATAATAAAACCGACATTAGAAGTATTAGCCGGAATACCTACCATCGTTTACGGATTTTTTGCATTAACATTCGTAACGCCGATATTAAGAGAAATTATTCCTGGTCTCGAAATCTTTAATGCATTGAGTCCAGGGATTGTTATTGGAATCATGATTACTCCAATGATTGCCTCGCTTTCAGAGGACGCCATGACATCGGTTCCGAATTCAATGCGCGAAGGTGCGTTTGCATTAGGATCGACGAAATTAGAAGTCGCGCTTAAAGTTGTTTTACCAGCAGCTATTTCTGGGATTATTGCCTCAATCGTTCTCGCTATCTCACGTGCAATCGGAGAAACGATGATTGTGGCAGTTGCTGGAGGATCGACACCAAATTTAGATTGGAATGTGACGAACTCTATCCAAACAATGACCGCATATATCGTTCAAGTTAGCCAAGGGGATGCAGGTTATGGGACGACGATATACTATAGCATCTATGCAGTTGGGATGACACTGTTTGTGTTCACACTTGTGATGAATTTAATTGCACAATATATCACCCGTCGCTTTAAGGAGGAATATTAATGAAATTAATTAATCATAAATCCGTTGTAAAGCAAATGAAGTCAAGATTAGCTTTAAACATCATTTCAAAATCAATCTTTTTTGTTGCGACGATGTTTGGTTTGGTGGTATTAGGTGTGTTGTTATATCGGATAGTCACTCAAGGATTTGGTTATCTAGATTTGCAATTTTTGCAAAGTCTGCCCTCAAGAAAGCCTGAACAGGCTGGGGTTTATGCTGCATTAATTGGAACTATTTGGTTGATGGGGGTCGTTGCCCCGGTTTCTTTATTGATAGGTGTCGGTACAGCAATCTATCTTGAAGAATATGCGAAAAAGAATTTTATTACCGGTTTTATTAAAGTGAACATATCGAATCTTGCTGGTGTGCCTTCTATTGTTTTTGGATTATTGGGTTTAACTGTATTTGTTCGGGCATTAGCATTAGGCACAAGTGTGCTTGCGGCAGGTCTCACCATGAGCTTGCTAGTTTTACCTGTTATTATTGTTGCGTCCCAGGAAGCTATTCGTGCGGTACCACGAGAATTAAGGGAGGCGTCATTTGCAATGGGAGCAACGAAATGGCAGACGATTGTTCGCATTGTATTACCTGCATCGATACCAGGGATTATTACAGGTGCAATCCTGGCTTTATCACGTGCAATCGGAGAAACAGCTCCGCTTGTCGTTCTCGGTATGCCATTATTCCTTGCGTTTTTACCAAGATCATTATTAGACATGATTACGGTTTTACCGATGCAAATTTACAATTGGACAGGCCGTCCGCAAGCAGAGTTTCATGCGCTTGCCGCAGCGGGAATTATTGTCTTGCTGGCAATGTTACTGTTTATGAATTCCATAGCGGTATTAATCCGAAATAAGTTCCAGAAGAGATATTAAATGGTGATATAGGAGGAAAAAATATGACGATAACATTATTCACTCCAATGCAGGAGGATTCGAATATAGTTGTTCCACAAGAAAGAAAATATGTTTATAAAACTAGCCAATTAAATTTATGGTATGGAGAGACCCATGCTCTCAAAAATATCGATCTTAATATTATGGAAAATGAAGTTACTGCAATCATTGGTCCTTCCGGATGCGGAAAGTCTACCTATATTAAGACGTTGAATAGAATGATTGAATTAGTTCAAGGGGTAAGGACAACCGGTGAAATTCTTTACCGGGACAGAAATATTCTTAACAAATCTTATCAAGTAGAAGAGCTTCGCACAAAGGTAGGTATGGTCTTTCAAAAGCCAAATCCATTTCCAAAGTCGATTTATGAAAATGTGGCATATGGTCCAAAAATTCACGGTATTCGTGATAAAAAGATCTTAGATCAGATTGTCGAAAAGAGTTTAAGAGGGGCTGCGATTTGGGATGAAGTGAAGGACCGTCTAAATCAAAACGCATATGGATTATCTGGAGGACAACAGCAGCGCCTTTGTATAGCACGGTGCCTGGCAATTGAACCAGATGTCATCTTGATGGATGAACCTACCTCAGCACTTGATCCTATTTCAACATTAAAAGTGGAGGAGCTAATAGCTGAACTGAAGAAAGAGTTTAGCATTATTATTGTCACTCATAATATGCAGCAAGCAGCTCGAATATCTAATAAAACAGCTTTCTTTTTAAATGGAGAAGTGATAGAATTTTCAGAAACCAATGAAATATTTTCTAACCCTACAGATAAGCGGACGGAAGACTATATTACGGGAAGATTTGGATAATGGGGGCGAACTAAGATGAGTACGAGATCAAATTTTGATAATAATTTAAACGAGTTAAAGGACCTGCTTCTAGAAATGGCTGCTAAATCGGAACATGCAATCAAAGAAGCGATGATTGCTCTTATAAATCAGGATTTTGAACAAGCAAAGAAAGTTATTGATGGTGATAATGTAATCGATGATTTGGAACATGAAATCAATGATAAAGCATTATTACTGATTGCTAGAGAATCACCTGTTGCAATGGACCTTAGAAGGATTAATGTCGCCTTAAAAGTTTCCTCAGAAGTGGAGAGAATGGCAGATACGGCCGTAAATATTGCGAAATCAACTATCCATATCGGCTTGGAAAAGCATATTAAAGAAATCGAAGATATACAAAACATGATGGAAATAGCATTAGACATGGTAACTGAGTCAATGAGAGCATTTTATACCGAAGATATCGCCCTTGCCAGGAGTTGTGCAGAAAAAGACGATGAAGTGGATAAAATGTTTGGGAAATTAATACAGGATCTCATGAGCTATATCCCGCAACATCCAAACTTAACGAACCAAATCATCCAATTATCTTTTGTCTGCAGGTTTATCGAAAGAATTGCTGACCATTCAACGAATATCGCTGAGAATGTCATTTACTTGGTGACAGGGGAACGTGTTAATTTGAATGCCTAATAGTAAAATAGAGTTTAGAAAAGATGAGGGCATTTAAAAAGCCCTCCTAATTAATGTAAAAAAGGTATAATACCTCATATTCTGAGGAATTATACCTTTTTAATTTAGGGTGTAGAAAAACCTATATTGATTGAGCGGAAGACACGAAGACTCCTGCGAGAGGCTCACCAGACCGCCCGTGGAAAGCGAAGTACTGGAGCGAAAAATCAAATACCCAAGTTCAACACAGCCTATATTTAAGGGACTTTTTCAGTACCCCCCGAAAAGATGCTACTGTTCTTTATGCCTCATCTTTTCTTTAGATTTAGCGGTTAATTTGTCGAAAAAATGAAAGGAAATTGTCGGATTTGGTAAGAGTGTCCTATTATTTTTATCCTTAATAAAAGTTTTTCGTCTGAACGTTGTCTGTACCATGGACCGGCGAGATACGACAATTTGCGTTCATTGTGCGCGTTTCATTCTGGTGTTACGATTATATTATCTTTTAATATGAATAAGTTACAATTTTATGCATATATTGATTGATTGCAGAAATGGAGGAAAGAAATGATTGAGGAAATTATCAAACTAAGAGGGGATGGATTATCGTTTCGAAAAATCGCCTCAGAACTTAATACGACTGTTGGAAAAATTCAGTATCGATGGAATAAATGGATGGCTAGCACTGAGAATGATGTCATGAATAAGGATATTGTTCAAATTGCAAAGGATACAAAATCCTTGGTTAGCCAAACTTCTTTAGATTTTATTCCCCTAAGAGGTGAATTGACAGCAAAACTTGTTACACCTCGAAAATTGCTCCTCTTCTGGGAGGCATCGGAACTACCTAAAAAAATCACCGAATTGTACTTTAACGTTAGGTTTGAAAAATTAGTTACTGTTGTCAGAATTTATGATGTTACCGCACTACTTTTTAACGGTAAAAATGCTCACCATTTTTATGAAATCACCGTTCCCTATCAACATGGTCATTGGTTTATTAAAGGCTTGGATGCAAATCGTAACTATGTTGCGGAATTAGGGGTTCTGTTTTCTAAAGAGAACTTTTTCCCACTTTTTCGATCAAATTGCATCCAGACACCGATGCTTGAAATACCAAATGGAAATGTGATGAATCACGATTTTGAACAATTACAGCGCTATGAAGACCAACCTCCAAAATGGCTTGATCATGTAAGTACATACAGCTATTACGTGGAATCAAAAAAACCGGAGGAAGAAAATGAATAAAACCCAATTCCAACAAGATGACTTGAAGAAAAAGCCTGCCCACAATTGGAAATTAACTATATTGATTCTTTGTTGGGAATATCCTCCTAATATTATTGGCGGACTCTCAAGGCATGTATTTGGATTATCAGTAAAATTGGCAGATATGGGTCATGAGGTCCATGTTTTAACAGCAAAAAATGGGGGAACCTCCCCATCATTTGAAATAATGAATGGTGTGCTGGTCCATCGTGTCAAACCAATAAATGAAAAGGACGATAATTTCCTTGCATGGATAGGTGGGCTTAATTTAGCAATGGGTCAAAAGGCTGAAAAGCTATCGGAGGAAATAAAATTCGACATTATTCATGCCCACGATTGGCTTGTGGGGACAGCCTCAATAACATTAAAGGAATTGCTATTCATCCCATTATTAACGACCATCCATGCGACAGAGTTTGGGAGGAATAATGGTATTCATACGGAAATGCAACGATTTATCCATGACAAGGAAAAGCAGTTAATTTTCGAATCTGATCAAATTATTGTTTGTAGTGAATATATGAAGGATGAACTGTTGTCCATTTTTAGTTTGAATAATGAAAAGATCATTGTTATACCAAATGGAATTGAACCTATGACAACTAAGTTAAACACAGCAGAGATATTTCCAGAATTGGAACAAAAAAAATACATTTTTTCTATTGGAAGAATCGTCAAAGAAAAAGGATTCGATACGATAATTGAAGCAGGAGCACTTGCTAAAGAAATGGAACTAGACTGTTATTTTGTTATTGCAGGAAAAGGACCGATGCTTGAAACCTATCGACGACAGATTGTTGAGCGGAGTTTAGACAGCCATATTGCATTTGTAGGATATATTACTGATGAACAAAGAAATACTCTCATCCAAGGCTGTGTGATGGCCGTTATTCCAAGTTTGTATGAACCATTTGGAATTGTTGTACTAGAAACAATGATTCTTGGGAAACCAACGATTGTTTCCAATACTGGCGGTATGAAAGGGATTGTCAAGCATTTGCAAACAGGATTGTTGATGGACCCAGGTAATGCTCAAAGCTTGCTCGAACAAATCAGTTTTTTAATTCAAAATCCACAAAAGGCAGAAGAAATTGGCGGAAAAGGAAGGGAAATTGCAATAAGCTTGTATGGCTGGAAACGAATTGCATCAGAAACCAGTAGAGTCATGGAAGATACCTTGTTAAACAAACGTGTGAAGGGAACTGAGTACACGGAAACACCAAAAAATTTGTAAAAAAGGTGTATGTGATGATGAATCTAACTAAACCAGAAAATAATAAACAGACTCCTAAACAGCAGAGGCCAATTGAAACACTCCATTTTACTCCTGGTTTATGGGTAAATGGAAAGTACCTATGGTTACAAAATAGTAAAGAAAGAGTTATTTACGATGAGGAAATAATTATCAATGTGAAACTAGAGCAACCCCATTCTAAAATTTGTTTTTCAAGTGTTTATGTTGGTAATCAAAGCAATCAAACGAAAACGATAAAAGTTTTAGGCATGCACCATTGTTCCTTTGTAAGGCATGACTGCTTAACATTTGTTTCACCAACGGATAACCGAATTTTTCACCATACGAATAAATCAGTTTTTCTAGTTAATGCAGACTGCAATGGTGTAGGTATGAAAGAATATACTTTGATGCCACAGTGGAGTGTTTACACAGATCAAATTTGGAGTTCACTACAAAAGGGTAACTTAAAGTATCAGCCAATGGCAAAAGGTCCAGCAGCAAGTATTTTCGCGATGAAGATGACCATTGGTCCACATGAGACCAGTAAGATGAACACGTGGACCATCGCCGGTTCCAACAAAAATGAATTGATTCGTTTGGAGCAGTCATTTTTGAAAAGTAACAAATACTGATTACTTCAAATACTGTCTAGCACAAGCAGCACAGTGACTAGTGTACAACTCTAAAAGGGCACTTCCGCTTTTCTTTAAATACACACTAGCAATTCCTTTTGAAAAATGATATTATAGAAAAGTCGTATGAAGAAATAAGCTTAATCGTTTGGAGGGAAATTAACATGCGTGTGAATATTACATTAGCTTGCACTGAGTGTGGAGATCGTAACTATATTTCAACAAAAAATAAACGTAATAACCCAGACCGTCTTGAGCTTAAGAAATATTGTCCAAGGGAAAAACGTTCAACAGCACATCGCGAAACAAAATAAGCATCAGGACTTCCTGCTGCTTTTTTTGTTGCCTAAAAGTAAAGGGGATACCAAAATATGGTTGATAAAAAGGCTATTCGCAAACAAATAAAAGAGCAACTGTCAACGCTTAGCAAACCACTCTACGAAGATTATTCTTATAAAATTGCTTGTAGACTTTTTGAAGAAGAGGATTGGAAACAAGCCCAAGTCATAGGAATTACAGTTTCAATGCAGCCTGAAGTTGATACATATCAAATTATTCGCAAAGCATGGGAACTAAGTAAACAAGTGGTTGTTCCAAAGTGTGATCCGGTGGAAAAGCGATTATCCTTTCGCACGTTAAGTGAATTTTCCCAGTTGGAATCCGTATTTCATGGATTATTTGAGCCGGTTGTTGAATTGACAAACGAAGTTGAGACCCAGATGATTGATCTCTTAATTGTCCCAGGCTTAGCGTATACCCTTAAAGGGTACCGTTTAGGATTTGGTGGCGGTTATTATGATCGGTATTTAACAAATTACCCCGGTAAAAGCTTATCTCTTGCCTTTAGTGATCAAATAATCCCTCTGTTTCTTATTGAAAAGCACGATATTCCTATCTCGAAAATTATTACCAACCATGAGGTTATCGAAGTAAAATGATGGAAACTTTAGTGATTTTGTTTATTATCCTATTAACTGGTCTTGGTGGATATTTCCTCAAATCATTGACTGTATCAGGCTCTTTTTTCGCAATTTTGGTTGGACTTGCCGTGTATCTGGGCTTCGGAGTAAATGGACTTTTTCTTGTTGGGGTATTTTTTGCATCTTCAAGTATATGGTCAAAATATAAAGGCAATGTTAAGAGCACAATAGAAGAGAAGTTAGCAAAAGGTGCAACAAGAGATTGGCGGCAGGTAGCGGCGAACGGGGGAGCAGCTGGTCTTTTTAGTATCTTCTATTATTTTTCCAATGATAGTACTTGGTTAATTGCCTTTGCAGTAAGTCTGGCTAGTGCTAATTCTGATACGTGGGCATCAGAAATTGGTAGTTTAAGCCGGAATAACCCCATTTACATTCGTTCATTTAAACGAATTGAAAAAGGGACATCAGGTGCAATCAGTTTATTGGGAAGTCTAGCTGCACTTGCAGGGGCATTGCTCATTTCATTGTTAAGTTTTTGGTTATTTAAGTTGGATTTTTACTTTAGTTTCTTGATTTTTCTGTTTGGATATTTTGGTAATGTAATTGACACTCTTCTTGGTGCTTTTTATCAACAAGTATATATTTGTGAATATTGTGGCATTGAGACCGAAAAAAAAAATCACTGTCAACTGCCAACCACACGAATAAAGGGATCCACGTTTGTCGATAATGATATGGTTAATTTTCTGTCAGGCTTCTTTGCTGCGATGTTAGCAATCGGGGTTATTAGGGTAATTAACTTATAGGTGAATGGAATTTATCCACGACTAATGATAGCTAAATAATACTTTTTTTAGGAGGAATAGTCATGTTAAAGCGAGTGAATAGAGTTGCTCTTATTGGGACAGGCTTTGTTGGGTCAAGCTATGCGTTTGCCCTATTAAATCAGGGGATCACCGAAGAACTCATCTTAATTGATATCAATAAAGAAAAGGCAGAAGGGGACGCAATGGATTTGAATCATGGACTGCCCTTCGCTCCTTCGCGAACGACAATCCGTAATGGTAACTATTCGGATTGTGGTGATGCAGATCTTGTTGTTATTACCGCAGGTGCCAATCAAAAGCCTGGTGAAACACGACTGGATCTCGTTGAAAAAAATACGAGAATCTTTAAAGGGATTGTTGAAGAAATTATGGCCAGTGGATTTGATGGTATTTTCCTTGTTGCCACAAATCCGGTCGATATTTTAACATATGCAGTTTGGAAGTTCTCTGGCTTGCCTAAAGAACGGGTAATTGGTTCAGGTACTCTTTTAGATACGGCTCGTTTTCGCTTTTTGCTAGGGGAGTATTTTGATGTAGATACTCGCAATGTTCACGCCTATATTATTGGTGAACACGGTGATACAGAGCTACCAGTTTGGAGCCGTGCTGACATTGCTGGTACGTCTATTGCTGAATGGTCAAAAAATAAAGTTGGTTTCAAACAATCTGATCTTGATCAAATCTTTTTGAATGTTCGTGATGCTGCCTACCATATCATCGAGCGAAAAGGTGCAACATACTATGGCATTGCGATGGGTCTTGTAAGATTGACAAAGGCCATCCTCCAAAATGAAAATTCTGTCCTAACCGTTTCTGCCTATTTAAATGGAGAATATGGACAAGATGACATTTTTATTGGCGTACCAGCAGTAGTAAATCGTGATGGAATAAGGCAAGTAGTTGATTTGGATTTGAATAATGAGGAAATGGAAAAATTTCTAAATTCTGTAAATGTCCTAAAGAATACGATGGACCCTTTGTTTAAGAATTTTTAATATAAACGAATTGGATTTTTTGCTTATGAATTCAATCCTATTTACTATATAGAGGGATAAAACTTGACTTATCATCACAGACTAGTAAGTAGGAGGGATGAGCATGTCTCGTATGTTAACATCCATATTAATGATTGGATCAATCGGTTATTTTGGATTCCGGTACAGATACAGAATGATTAATGTACTACTTAGTTCTAGTTGGTTACGCCGGCTTGCTGTAGGTTCATTTTTGAGCTTTCCCGGCGTAAAACAAAAAATGATGAAATCGGTGTTTGGAGGACCATCTGAATGGTGAAAACC
>JAIMAD010000130.1 GCA_023512145.1 Bacillus sp. (in: firmicutes)
GTTTAAAATAGGCAAACGTTAAATAAAAATTGAAATTAGAAACATCTCGGCCGCTTTTTTTCGCATACAGCTCGATAAATTCTTTTCTTGTTAAAAATCCCTCATGAATTGCCGTAATTGGCGTCATACCTAATCCCTTAATCAATAGTTCTGGGTCATCCACCTGATTCCAATAACTCATGGCAGCACCAAGATCTGCAAGTGGATCTCCAACAGTGGTCATTTCCCAATCAAATAATCCGACCATTTCTGTTAAATCTTCGTTAAACATGGCGTTATTAAATTTATAGTCGTAATGAATAATTGCCTTCTCGTGGTTTTTCGGAATATTGTCAACTAGCCATGACTTTAGGGATTCGACCACTTCAATTTCCTCAGTTTTCGCCCTTTCAAATCGACTGATCCAACCATGAACCTGCCTGTCCATAAACCCATCGGGCTTGCTTATTTCCGCTAAACCTGTCTGTTTATAGTCGATTGCATGCAATTCCACCAGCTTTTCAACCATTACTTCAGAGAGGTGCTGACAGAGTGCAGTTGTTACCTTGATCTCTTCAGGAAGATAGGTGTCGATTACGATACCATTTTTCCTTTCCATCAGAAAGAAGGGACTACCGACTATGTCAATATTATTTGAAAAAAGAAATGGCTTAGGCGCCACGGAAAAGATAGGATTCAGCTGTGAGAGAATTTTATATTCCCTCTCCATATCATGTGCCTTTGGTGCCACTGGGCCGAGCGGGGGACGTCTTAACACTGCCTCCCAATCCCCCATCTTTAATTGATAGGTTAAATTAGAGTGCCCAGCGGAAAATTGTGAAATTTCAAGCGTGCTTTCTGGTAAACCTTTAATTTTTTCACGTAAAAACTTTTCCAAAACAAACAGATTCAATTCTTCGCCAACTCGAACAGGAATGATAGCATTATTCATATGGCGCGGCATGCGATTCCTCCTCTCAATTTAGGGATTTTCGACTCTCTTAAGCTAGTTTTCCGGGTTACGAAAGGATAAGGTAGTCTTTAAGGCCTTCTCTTAACAATAGTGGGATGTGTTCACTTCGTTGTTTTTCAAAATCAAAGTACACCATGATCGCATTTCCTTTTGCAATAAGTTCCATCGTTTGTGTGCAAATAATGTCGTGTTCGAGCTGAAAACTTTTCGTTCCTATTTTAGAGACATAGGAATGAATAGCTAAGCGTTGGTCGAAATACCCTTGGCTGAAGAAATCACATTTTGTAGAGGCTAGGATAAAATTCCAATTCTCGCTATCCATTTTGTACCCTAATCTTTCAATAAAACGAATTCGTGCTTCCTCAAGGTAAATAAAGTAACTGGTGTTATTAATATGACCGAGTGCATCAGTTTCACCAAAACGGACGGTCACCTGTATTTCATGCATGACAATTACACACCTCGCTTACCAATGATGGATAATCAGCGACAATACTAACCGGTTAGTATCTCTTGAAAAAAAAGAAGGGTTTATTTTTTCAAAAAACCCTCTCTTTTTCTATTTCTTCAATTTACTTGAATTCCCTCTAAAATCATTTCGACAAAAATTGCAGCTACCTCTGTGTCAGTTAGCTTCCCTGTTGGATTAAACCATTGGTAGCTCCAATTGGTGATACCTAGTATTCCCATTGTTATGATTGGCACATTTAATTTAGCCCTAAACTCGCCCTTATCAACACCCTTCATGATAAGTTCCTCTATGTTTAGACGGAATTGATCCCGTTTGGGAACGATTAATGCAACATGAGCTGCACTTAAATTTTTCATTTCTCGAAAGAAAATTGTCGCTGCTGCACCCTGAATGGTAATATTGGTAATCAGCATCGTAACAATTTCAAATAATTTATCCCTACAACACTTCTTTTCATCTTTTAAGATTTTCTCCTGGCGTAAAAGTAACGCATCGATATAACCAAGATGGATGTCCATCAGTAATTCTTCTTTACTTGAAAAGTAATAGTAAAATGTACCCTTTGTCACGCCAAGAGAATCGACGATGTCTTGAATTGATGTTTCTGTAAATCCCTGCTTTTCAAATAAGCGAATGCTTTGAGCTGTAATTTTTTCTTTCACCATTATGTCCTCGCAATCTGTAAAAATATCTAGTGAAAATTATACCATATTACTTACCGCTCCTTTAAACACAATCAAACAATATAAATCTTAATGGTTCTACATTCTTATTCCATATAACATACTTCAAACTGTTATTAACGATGTATTTACTTATTTTTCACTTCATCTCTTAAGGCACGACGAAGTATTTTCCCAACATTTGTTTTAGGAAGTTGCTCACGAAAATCAATACTGCGTGGCACTTTATAGGCGGCCATATTTTCTTTACAGTAATGAATAATTTCTTCCTCCGTGGCAGTATTGCCTGCTTTTAAAACGATGACAGCTTTCACGTCTTCACCCCTGTATGGATCTGGAATTCCAATACAAACAGCCTCTTGCACAGCAGGATGTTCATAAAGTACTTCTTCGATATCACGAGGATAGACATTAAATCCACTTGCAATAATTAAATCCTTTTTTCGATCAATAATGTATAAATAACCATCTTCATCCACTTTGGCGATGTCACCCGTATAAAGCCAGCCGTCCCGGAGCGCATTCGCCGTTTCTTCCGGCATATTCCAGTAACCTTTCATCACTTGTGGTCCTCTAATAATTACTTCACCCAGTTCACCGACTGGTGCTTCCTCAGTTCCTGTTGCTAAATCTACAATCTTGTATTCTGTCGATGGCATACCAATACCAACACTTCCTGGTTTCCGCTGGGCAAATGGCGGGTTACAATGCGTGGTCGGTGAGGCTTCGGATAACCCATAACCCTCGAGAATTTTCGAACCTGTTTTCCTTTCAAACGTACGGAGCAGTTCAACAGGCATCGGCGCACTTCCGCTGTTACAGGTTCTAATACTATCAATCCCATAATCTTGGGCATGCGGATGGCTTGTAATCGCAACATACATCGTTGGGACACCAGGAAATATAGTAGGCTGCTCCTGTTTAATTGTGTTTAGCACTTCTTCTAATTCAAAGCGAGGAAGCATTATTGATTCCGATGCCGTAAAGATCGAAAAATTCATACAAGATGTCATCCCAAAAACATGGAAAAGTGGAATGACTGTTAGGAAACGTTCCTTGCCAATTTCCATTTCTAGTTTGAAAAATTCGTAGGACTGCAGGACATTCGCTAGGATATTACGATGTGTCAGCATCGCACCTTTCGATTTCCCTGTTGTCCCTCCGGTATACTGCAGGACGGCCACATCGTGCACAGGGTCCATTTCAATTGGGAGAACCTGCCCGTTACTTTCTGCTAAAAAGCCTTCAAAACTTCTGTCTGGAGAAAAATCATGTCCTGAAGGTTGCAAACTGACAACAATGATATTTTTTATCTTTGTTTGGCCCTGAACACTTTTAACTCGTGGATAGAGAGCATCGAGAACGATAAGTGTTTCTGCACCTGAGTCCTTGAGGATATATTCGAGCTCTCTTTCAACTAACATCGGATTTACTTGGGTGACGATAGCACCTGCATTGAGAGTCCCATAATAGGAAACTACGTACTGCGGACAGTTTGGCAACATAATGGCCACTCGGTCTCCTTTTTGAACCTGATTACATTGAAGAGCGGATGTAAAAGTGAAAACAAGTCCGCTTAATTGCTCATAAGTAAATTTTTTCCCATAAAATGATAGGGCGTTGTTGGTAGGATAGTTTACGGTTGTTTCTTGGAGAATCTCCCCTAAAGGTTTATTTGGGATTGATATACTTTTTTCAATGTTGTCTGGATAAAGGGCTGCCCAAACTTTCTTTTCATTCATTGATTTTCCTCCCCAATAATTAGTTTTGTGTCATCACTTTCTAAATAAAATTTAACTCTAGGGTGAAATTCTAATGCAAACAACTAAAAGGACAATCCACCCCCGTCTATTGAGAGGGTTGCGCCTGTTATAAATGATGCTTCATCAGATGCTAAAAATAAAACAGCATTTGCTACTTCATCTGGAGTTCCAATTCTTCTAAGTGCGTTTGCACGTGAGATAATTGACCATTTTCGCTCATCTTTTTTCCACACATCGATAATTTTTGTGTCAATCACTCCCGGTGCAATCGCATTCACCCTGATATTATATTTGCCGTATTCAAGTGCGGCATTTTGCGTCAGCATGATTACACCCGCTTTTGAAGCATTATAAGGTGCTACAAATTTCTGCCCCTTTAATCCTAGCAAACTGGATGTATTAATAATCACTCCCCCACCTGCTTTTATTAATTCAGGAATGGCATATTTTATTCCAAGAAAAACGCCTTTTAAATTAATATCCACCACCCTGTCCCACTCTTCTTCAGATATATCAACGCTTCTAACTTCGGTATTGCCAATCCCTGCATTGTTGAAGAGGATGTGCAGTCCACCAAACGTGGTCGTTGTTGTGTTAATTAAGGCTTTGATTTGTTCTGAATTTGTGACATCTGTTTTGACAAATATCGCTTCTCCACCAGCTTCTGTAATCATACCTTTTGTCTCTTCACCACCGACAGAATCAATGTCAGCTACGGCCACACACGCCCCTTCTTTTGCAAAACGAATTGCACTAGAGCGGCCAATCCCGCTCCCACCACCTGTAATTATTGCTGTTTTCCCAAGGAATCGCATCACGGTACCCGCACCCTTCTCCAAAGTCTTTCTCTTATTGATATTTCCTTAATTCAAGCTTTGCCACCTGTGCCCGATGCACTTCATCAGGTCCATCCGCCATTCTTAATGTTCTGGCATTTGCCCATTGTGCGGCAAGTGTAAAATCATCGGAAACGCCAGCAGCCCCAAAGGCTTGAATTGCACGGTCTAGCACCCGTAATGCCATCGAAGGTGCAACCACTTTAATCATGGCAATCTCTGCCCTAGCCTCCTTGTTACCCACCGTATCCATCATATAGGCGGCTTTTAAGGTGAGTAGCCTTGCTTGTTCAATATCGATACGTGAATCAGCAATCCATTCTTGAATAACCCCTTGACTTGCTAATGGTTTCCCAAAGGCAATCCTGCTCTGAACACGCTTACATAACTCTTCTAATGCCCGTTCCGCTGTACCAATCAGCCTCATGCAATGATGAATTCTGCCCGGACCTAATCTGCCTTGGGCGATGGCAAAGCCTTTTCCCTCTCCCCATAAAATATTTTCAACAGGAACGCGGACATTTTCAAAGGTAATATCACCATGTCCATGCGGGGCATGATCATAACCGAACACTGGTAGCATCCGTTCAATTTTAACCCCTGGTGAATCAAGTGGAACAAGAATCATCGATTGCTGTTCATAACGATTAGCTGTTGGATCTGTTTTCCCCATCACAACCGCAATTTTGCAACGAGGATCTCCAGCACCAGACGACCACCACTTCCGTCCATTAATGACGTATTCATCGCCGTCTCTTTCAATCCTTGCTTCAATGTTGGTTGCATCTGCTGAGGCCACGGAGGGCTCTGTCATTGAAAAGCAGGAACGCATTTGACCAGCTAATAAGGGCTTCAACCATTGCTCTTTATGCTCCTGGGTCCCATAACGGACAATAACCTCCATATTTCCCGTATCAGGCGCGTTGCAATTAAATATTTCAGGTCCAATGAGCGAACGTCCCATTATTTCACATAATGGAGCATATTCTTGATTTGTTAACCCGGCACCATACTCACTTTCTGGTAAAAATAAATTCCAAAGCCCCTCAGCTTTTGCTTTTTCTTTTAACTCTTCCATTACCTGTGGTACAGCACTCCAACGACTGTCTTGTTCATTTAATTGCTGTTCGTAAACACGTTCATTTGGGTAAACAAAGTCATCCATAAAGGTCGTTAATCTTGTTTGCAACTCTTTCACTCTTTGAGAATATGAAAAATCCAACACAACACTCCCTTTCTCATACTAACCAGTTGGTATGTTATATGTACAATTATACCTCCTTTAGGTAAATATTCAATTTCTTTTCATAATATTCGAATTAATTTTAAATAAATAAACAATTCCCCTTTGAAAAAACGGGGAATTGTAGGTTGTTTTTACACAATTATCAAGCATCAGGACATGAAAACAGTAAATTTTCCTCAAATTAATTCCTCTTAGTATTTCTTGAAAGATTTCTTCTGTTTGTTCATCACATCATGGGATTTTTCGATAATATCTGTTAAGACATCCCCTTTATAGATTCTGCCAAGTTTTATCCCTTGTTGATAATACTCGACAATTTCATCAAGCAGGATGGAAGTTTCCTTTGTGATTCGAACATTTAATTGGATTCTTTCGGCTTCTGTCAAGTGAGACACTCCTATTCATGCAATATAGCAAACTGCTAGCAAACATCTATTTCTTTGTTATCACTAACTAATATACTATATTTCTACAGACTTTTCACTATTTGAAAAACTATTGATTGACAAACATACAACAATTTCCTTTTCATCATATGATCATATGCTGCACTGGAGAAATGTAAACTCGGAAAAAATTTTTAGAAAAATATCCATTTAGTGATTTTAATCATTTCGTTACATGGAATAGCAAATTTCTACTTATATTATAATGAGGAGGAATGCAGGTTATGAATTTATCATGGATATTCGGAGTTATGCTGGCAGTGCTACCAGTTAACTCTGATACCTTATTACTTACAAAAGATGGACACACGATCACACATATCAATCGTACCGATTTTTCCTATCCTTTTAGCGAGTTACCGATAGTGAATGCAAAAAAATATTATCAATTTTTAGATAAATTAGACGAACAATTTACCATAGAACCAGAAAATGCTCGCTTAGACCAGCATGGAACGATTATTCCTGAGCGTGTTGGCTCTAGAATCCATCGCCAAATTTTTACTGATAAATTCTTTTCATACTTTTTCAGCCATCGAAGGACCCAATTGGAAATACCGATTCTTAAGGTATATCCAAAAGTCGATAGTGAATTACTTGGAGATATTCACAGCATACGTATCGGACGTTATATTACTTCTTTTAATTCGCAAAATAAAAAACGTTCCAACAATATACAGCTAGCAACCATGGCAATTAATAATTATGTGGTCTTTCCAGGTGAAACATTTTCTTTTAACAAAGTAGTTGGGGAACGAACAGTGGCGAAAGGCTATTTACGTGCTCCTGTCATTGTCAAAGGGGAATTTGCTGAGGATATCGGTGGAGGAATTTGTCAAGTCTCCTCTACGCTCTTTAACGCTGTTGATAATGCAGGGCTAAAGATTGTCCAGCGCTTTTCTCACAGCAGGAAGGTTCCCTACATTCCTCCTGGTCGGGATGCAACGGTAAGCTGGTATGGACCAGATTTTGAATTTAAGAATATGCATAACCAACCCGTGTTAATTCAAGCAAGAACAGTAGGAAATCTGTTAGTCATACAACTTTATTCTTCTGACCGAATTGACTACATTCCTCGAAAAGTTCCCAATCTACCCGATTAAGAAAAGCGTAAGCACCCGTTTAGCTAAGTACTCTTACAGTACGGGCGCTGCAGCACGGACATGTATCGAAGTTTAATGATATAAATTCTGATACTATAAAAAGTTCGCATGTATTGCGGACTTTTTGTTACCGTTTATTTTTCAAAGCACTCGTTAATAGCTCTTCTGAAAATTCTGTTATGGCAGTATTATCCATTTGATTAAGATTTGTCTTAGCAGAAAAATTTTTCACTATATTTTGAATAGGGAGAGTAAAGTCTTTATTCTTTCCTCTAGTTACTCCAAAAATAGCAGCACCTACTCCTATGACTAAAAGTGATGCGGATGCCCAGATTGACCCTTTTCTTTTTTTATTTTTTGCAAACAAATTCGTAAATGGTCGAATTTTTACTTTTCTCATTGATTGCACTCCTTCCAATTAAAATAAAAAGGGATAATGACCCCTCCATTACATTAATTTGCACGTAATCACCGGAGATTATGATTAGGTAACCCGTTGATAATATGTAATTTACTGGCAGTTTTCTACAAGTAGTGATACTCGTGAAAGGTCTGGAGACTGTGCTTTTGGATAATTACAAGATTAGAAAGCAAGAACCCCGTTCCACTTTTTATCATAGTATGCAAAAAAAGAATAATTAGGTGGTGTGTATGGGAGGCTTAACATATTTTGATTTCTTGGCAAAGTTTGGCATTGGAGGTGCTCATCCTGGTGGAATCCTATTGACTAAAAATATTCTATCGGGTGAAAATATTACAAATAAAACCCTTGTATTAGACGCAGGTTGCGGCACTGGACAAACAGCCGCATATATATTCCAACAGTATATGGCAAATGTAGTCGGTTTGGAGATTAATCCAATTATGCTTGATAAAGCGAAAAGTCGCTTTCAGACATTAAATCTCCCTATTCAATTAATCCAAGGGTCAATAGAAAAGATCCCTTTCAAGGACAACACCTTTGACATTATTTTATCTGAATCCGTTTTGGCTTTTGTTGATAAACCCACCACACTTAAAGAATTTTACAGAGTATTAAAAAAAGGTGGTCGATTAATTGCCAACGAAATGACGATTAACAATAGGCTTAGTCAAAAAGAAGAAACAGAAATCATGAATTTTTACGCATTGGATTCCTTATTAATGGAGTTAGATTGGCATAGATTATTGGCTGTGACTGGTTTTCAAAACATTAAACTTCAAGCTCAAAACCACGCCATTAGTCATGGGAACCATACACCAGAATTTAATTTCTCAAAAAACTTTGAACCCGAGCTTTTTTCTATTCTCAATGAACATGGAAATATTATCTTAAAGTACCAAGATATTTTAAGCTATCGGATTATTTCATGTTCAAAAATAGAGTAGATATAAATAGGACCCTGTTCTCTTTGTGAGTATACCGGGGCATTTTTTATTAAATCACTCAGAGAAACTGATTCTTTAACATCCAGAGGTATATAAATAATATCACGCCGGAAAATAAGAACGTGAAAGGATGTGTGATGACGTGGATAAAACTCTAGGCTACTTAAGAGAAATAGTATCAAATTACACGGACGAACATGGGGCAGGTGCGCAAGTATACAAGAAACTTGCCAAAGGAGCCTATACTTCTGAAGGTTCCTTCGTCAGGGAGTTAAACCAAAAAGAAATAAATTTTCTAAATAAGATACTCCCGCAAGAAATTAATTATGCGAAACAAGAACAGGATGAAAAAAGAGCCTTTGAACTTAATGAAGTGTATGAGCTTTTATAGTAAATGCTCCAAAAAGATGGCAGTTTTCACTGCCATCTTTTTAGGAATAATTTGATACTTATTTCCTAGGCAAGCGCAAGGTACGACAAAACATGATTCATATAAAGAGAACTCTCCTTCATGAAACGACACGATATGTGTCAAATTTACAATACCTTTTATGTTTCTTCACAGAATAGTCACATATCGACAAATACTTAATTTTTTTCTTTATTTTCAGATGACCCTGCTTTTTTTAGTCTTCCCGCTTCTTTTAATGCTTTATTAATGATCAATTCAATTTGAGCATTTACACTGCGGAATTCATCACTAGCCCATTTTTCGACTGCATCATAGGATTGCTGGTCGATGCGAAGTAAAAACCGCTTTTTGTCAGTCACGTCATCATCACAACCTTAGTAAATTGATCCTGTATTAATTATTGGCTGGCTGCCCTTTTCGGAAACTAAGGCCACCATTAAATTATTGACCATTTGTGCTTTCTTTTCGTCGTCCAGTTCAACGACCCCTTCATTGCTCAATTGTTCAATGGCTGATTTAACCATTAATACCGCTCCCTCAACAATAACCTTTCGAGCTGCTAAAACTGCTTTAGCCTGCTGCCTCTGCAGCATTGCATGGGCGATTTCGCTTGAATAAGCTAAGTGCATAATCCGTGCTTCAATGATCTCCACACCAGCTAGTTCAAACCTTTTTTGGAGGTCCTTCTTCAACTCATCAGCAACCTCATCTGAATGCTGTCGCAATGAAATCTCATAGTCATTATTAAAATTGTCATATGGATACTGACTGGTAATATGC
>JAIMAD010000131.1 GCA_023512145.1 Bacillus sp. (in: firmicutes)
ACCATCCATAAGTGGATGGTCCCTGACACTTTATTGTTGAGAAAAGATAGATTCATTATTCAAGTCAAACACTTTATTTATGCTGTTTATCATCCTGCCAATCTATCCAACTTCCGTAAAATGTTTTAGCATAATTTACGCCATAATCTACTGGTATCAGGAATTGTGTTATGTTCTATGATTGCGTAGGCTGCATTTGTGATTGCTTGTGGTAGGGTATCACCAGTTGCGCTGATGTTATTAAAGCAAACTTCGTTAACTCTAGGTGTTGTATATATAAACCCTAACTCCTTTAATCTTTCAACGATTAGCATCGCATGGTCAAGGTTTTGCTGGGGTTGAAATTCAGAATCATGAATAAAGATACCTTTATCATAATCAAACCATCTATCCCATCTATTTAATTTCCAACCTAGTATTTTACGTGCTATTGAGTCTGTTATTTTCATATCCTCTTACCCCTTTTCAGTGAATTTTTTTAAATTCTCATCGTTTCCATCCTATCTTTAAATCAAATAACTGACAGCATTCTATGTGGAAGCACTGTCACTAAAATCATACTCTTTTTATGTTATATAACAGAATGTTTAATAATTTTTATTATATAACACAACAACGAAAACAACCACCCTTTTTTATCGACTTTTTAAGCAGGGGACAAACTTATTCTTCCAATTAATATCTAATAAAGGAGCGAAAGAAGTGCCTGGGACCCGTGAATTATCCCATATATATATTCAAGCACCACGGCTAGTAACAGGGGATATTACAGATTAGCTCAGAAACAAAAAATTGCTAATGGTTCTGTTTAAGGTAGATTTTGGGGGAGTTATTCGCACGTTGTTTATAAGAATACATATAAAAGAACAGAGCCCTCCCAGCATAAAGCTGAAAGGAATCTGATCTTTTATATGTTTCTATTCTTAGGATCAATTATGTGCCCATACCGCCTTAACTAGTTATTTGCTCCATAACTAATCAAGTTCGTAAAGATTCTGTATCCTCCTGGTACTTGGCCCTGAATTTGGCGGTAGAATACTAGGTTTGTGTAGATGAATGTTCCCTGACCATGCTTGGCCATGAGGATTCCACCGTCGAAAGGTGCTTCATTTGGATCGGCCATGCGGACGAATGTTTCGTAATTACTGTCCCACTTCATAGGGTAGTATAGCCCTCGTTCTTGGACCCAATTATCCCAATCGCTATCAATAATTTTATTCGGATAGTTGAAGAGTGGAGATTCTGGTTGTAAGACTGTGACCTTTGCTTCTTCATCTGTTACCCTCCATTTTATGGACGGATTACCGAGCTTTAATGGATATGGTGCGGTTGTATTTTCATTCCATCCATCACCTGGTTTATGGTATTGAACGACTAGGTGTCCGCCATTTTCAACATATTGAAGGAGACGGGCATTGTTAGCCACTAAGTCTGCTCGTGATAGGTATGCACGGATCCCTGTAACAATTGTATCAAATTGACTTAAATCACCTGTAGCTAAATCTGCCTCTGTAAGTTTAGTAATGTTCAGTCCTGTGTTGGCTAAGTAATCTGCTACTTTGTCAAAACCGCTGTCAATATAACCAATTTTCAGGTCGTCATTCTTGAGTAGTTCAAATGCAACGCCATTTACCTGCGCAGGGTATTGATAATAGAAGGTTCCTATATGGTCGTAGCTGATTTCTTGAATGGTTGAATCAAAAGTTTGACCATTAACGACTGCCTTGGTTGCGATGTTAAAGTTGCCAGCTTGAATATTCGTTGGCGGTGAAAGCTTGAAGGTGACCTCTTTTTCATCTAGTTGACTAGTAAAGTCAACGACGACCTCACTTGGAGAGACATTCCATCCTTCCGGAGCATCTAGAGAAACAGAAGACTGGGTTTTGCCTACCCGATAATTTTTAAGTTTTACGGTAATTGGAATTTCTTCTTTAATATCTGCTGTATTGACGATAATATCTTCTGGCGATAATGTAATTCCTACATCAGGAAGAACAGCGATCGTTCCGCTCAATTCTTCAACTTGGCTGGTTATCGTTCCGGCAGCTTCATAATTGATTTGTGCTTGGATAACAGGGGTGTCGTAGGCATGAGTATATTCTGCATTTTTTGGAACCTGAACATTATAGGTTATTTTTGCAGATTCGCCTGGGGCCAAATCTGTTGCTTTTTTATCCCCTGATACGTTCCATCCTTCTGGAACTGATAATGAAACGGCAGTCATTTTGAGATTTTGGTCACCGTGGTTTTGAAGATTTACCGTTACGGTTGTTACTTGTCCTTTTGTAAGGACATTCGTTTCGGCAATGGCTGAAGCTTCTAACTCAGATGACTCATAGCTAACCGCTTGTAATTGCTCTTCCTTTAGAGAAAGCTTGTGAAGTAAATTTGATGTTACTGCTGAATCCAGTTTAGCTATTTTTGTTTTCTTTTGTAAGTTACGGACATGCTTCAATGCGTTCTGTGTTTGATCAAACACTTTGTCATTATTGGGGTAAACAGAAATAATTGAGTCAAGCTCTTTTTGGAGTCTTGTTAAATGCACTTTTAAGTCATTTTCATTTTTAGGGAGAGTTTGTGCCCATTCCTCAAAGTCATAGGGGATACCCGCGAAAAGGTCTTTACTTCCTTTCATATCCACAGTACTTTTCAGTAATTCAAGGTGAATTTGTCTTGGTGCGGCAGGGATATCGTTACCCATTCCCTGGCTTTTATGCATATAACGGGATTCTTCTCCCAGTTGCGGATAGGTCATGTTATATATAGGGTCGTTCATGCCGATTTCAATTGAGGTTGTCGCTGTGTCCTTTGATGTTGCAGGTAAGTATAGTTTTTTCACATTCCAGACCGAAAGTTCTTTTAATTGTTCAGGAAAAACAGTAGGGTTTGCAGCATCTACAAATGCCCGTTCACTAAGAATTTCCATAGCGCGGTGGTGACCGTGCTGGGTATCGTCATTTCTGAACGAAGGCATCATAATGTCAGGCTGGTAAATACGAATAAACCGAATTAGACGTTCATAGGTGAGATCTTCTCCCCATTTTTTCAGTGTTTCTTCAGGGGTTTTTGAAAAACCAAAATCGTAAATAGGGTCAGATGTCGTTTCGCTTAGGTGATAGGCCTTCACACCGGTAATCTTTGCCGCCTCAATCATTTCTCTTGAGCGGATGATTCCTAGTCCATTGTCTAATTCATTTCCAATTTCATTTTGTCCACCTTCACCACGATTGGCGATTAGGCTAGAAGTTTTAACACCAAGTCCTCTGGATAGATAAGCGAGAAAATCGCTTCTTTCATCATCAGGATGTGCGCCAGTGTTGATGAATGTGACGGTAGTTTCGAGAGGTTTTACGACATTCCAAAGATCAATATTAGGTTCCTGTGCTTGCGAAGCATTACCTGCAATGGGCAATAAAGAAGCAACCAATAGTATGGAAAGTAATCCACTAAAATATTTTTTCTTTTTCAATTTTGTATCCCCTTTCATTCTTGTATTAAAAGTGTTGCTTGAGTATCCTCCTTTCGTCCTTGGTTATTAACGGGTTAGTTAATCTACCTAACCAACTGTCGGTAGAACTTCTTCTAATGATACTTAGATTGATTGTATTTGTAAATGTCTTTAAATTCAGAAAATTAAATTTAGTTATTTTTACCTACGAAAAATTTAAGAAATACAATAAATTAATTGAGTTATAGTAATATTTTAAAAAACATATTGCAAACAATTCCGAATTGTTATATATTTTAGTTAATAAAATGACTTTACTAACCATAACAATTAAGGCCGTGATGTAATGAGTTTTAATGGAACCCCTCAACAACTGAAAATGATCAATAAGAATAATGTGCTTCACTGCATCCAAGAACATCCATTGATATCTAGGGCTGAAATTGCATCAAAGATCAATAAAAGCAAGCCAACTGTTTCTTTATTGGTCGATGAATTGATTCAAGAAAATTGGGTTTTGGAGAGAGGAATCGGCGAGTCATCCTCGAAGGGAGGAAGGAGACCGATCCAGCTTTATTTTAATGAAAAGTCCGCTTATATTATTGGGACCGATATTGGCGGGACAAAAGTGAAAATCGTTATTTGTGATTTAGGTGGAAACATTATTTGCTCTAGCAAATTCACCACCAGCCAATTTTTACAATCAGGCTTACTTAAACAAATCCACAAAGAAGTTACTTGTTTGGTTCAGAAGTATGGTATTGAGTTCAACAAGGTCTTGGGGATGGGTGCAGGTGTACCTGGAATAACTGAGACATCATCAGGTGTTGTGATCGAGGCACCAACCTTAAACTGGGTCAGATATCCGTTTATTACAGAAGCAAAACGATACTTCCCATTCCCCATTTACGTTGATAATGATGTCAATGTTGCTGCGCTTGGAGAACAATGGCTTGGAAACGCTAAAAATAAAGAAAATGTTTTGTTTATGGCCGTTGGAACGGGCATCGGTAGCGGAATTATTATCCACAATCAGCTTTACCGTGGTTCTTCAAACGCCGCCGGGGAGCTGGGGTACATGGTCACTGATAAAAATGATATGAAAAATGAATTTAAGCCCATTTTTCATCGATATGGTTATTTGGAGAGTGTTGCGGGAGGAAAGGCCATTGGTGAAAAATTAACAAAATTAATCCAAAAACAGCCAGATCATCCTTATTTTGAGCAAGCGAATACCAAGGAGCTGCCGGGGGAAATGGCATTTATCCTCGCAAAATCGGGCGACAAAATCGCGATATCGGTTATTGAAGAGGCAATTGAACATTTAGCCTATGGAATCATTAATGCAGCCAGTTTACTAAATCCGGAGGTCATTATTTTGGGAGGTGGTGTACTTAAATCGTCTGACTACATTTTGCCTAGATTGCGTGCAATTGTGAATCAGTATCTTCCGAGTTCAGTGGAATTGAAGATCTCACGATTAGGAGAAAATGCAGGGGTATTGGGAGCTGTTTCACTGTTTTTACGGGAGCATGAAAGTATTATTAACTTTTCGTAACAAGGGGGATATTTTTGTGGAGAAAAAGAAGAAGGTATCAATTATAACGGCATTAACGATTTCGGCTACATTGTTGCTGTCAGCATGTGGCGGTGGTACGGATACGGAAAAAAGCTCAAGCACAGTCAAACCCAAAGATGAGAAGGAAAAGCTTGAAGAGAAAATTGTTATTTATTCACCGCATGGAAAAGATATATTGGCCAAGTTTGAAACACAATTCGAAGCTAAATATGGGATTGATGTCGAGTGGCTTGATATGGGCTCACAGGAAATCCTTGACCGCGTTCGGTCTGAGAAAAATAATCCTCAAGCAGATGTATGGTGGGGAGCACCTTCCACAAATTTTGACCAAGCAAAGGATGAAAATCTTTTGGCATCATATGAACCATCCTATGCTAGTAGCCTAGACGAAAGCTTTCATGATCCTGATTGGAATTGGAGTGGAACGAGTCAGACACCTGAAGTGATTATGTATAACAGCAAAGAGGTAACCAAGGATGAAGTTCCTAAGGATTGGGATGAATTGTTGGATCCGAAATGGAAAGATAAGATCATTATCCGTTATCCACTGGCATCCGGAACCATGAGAACGATTTTCTCAGCAATGATTTACCGTGATTTCAAGGATTCAAATGATCCTGCTAAAGGATACGAATGGTTAGAAAAGCTCGATGCGAACACGAAAGAATACGCAGCGAATCCTGAAATGATGTATAACAAGGTGGCCAAAGGGGAAGGCGTGCTGTCTGTTTGGGCAATGCCAGATGTTGTTATGCTTAAGGAAAATAAAAACTATCCATTTGAATTTGTTATCCCAAAGAGCGGAACACCTGTATTAACTGAAGGAATCGCTGTAGTGAAGGATGCGCCACATCCAAAAGCGGCAGAAGCATTCTATGAATTTGTGAACACACCTGAGGCTGCTAAGATTTTAGCCGAAGAATTCTACCGTATCCCGACAAGAAGTGATATAGACGATCTGCCTGCTTGGATAACAGAAACAGAGATTAAGAGTATGGATATCGACTGGAAAGTTTTCCAGAAGGAAAGCGATGGCTGGATGAGGCATTGGGATGAGAACATAAAGAGCGGAGAGAAAGAAATTAAAGAATAGGAAGTGTCGTTGGTATGGCGTCGATAAAAATAGAAAATGTCCAAAAAGCCTTTGGAAAAGTAATTGCAGTGAATCAATTAAACCTCGAAATTAAGGATGGAGAATTCTTTATGTTTATGGGACCGAGTGGATGCGGCAAGACCACCACACTTCGAATGATTGCTGGATTTTATTATCCGACCAAGGGTGTTGTCCGATTTGGTGACAAGGATATGACGCGTGTACCTCCTGAAAAAAGAAATACGGGCATGGTTTTTCAAAACTATGCCCTTTTTCCTCACATGACGGTTTTTGAAAATGTAGCCTTCGGGTTAAGAGTAAGGAAAATCGCAGCTAATGAATTGAAGACGCGTGTTAAGGATGTGCTTCATAAAGTTAGGCTTGAGCAATATGCAGACCGTCAAGTGAGTCAGTTAAGTGGAGGTCAACAACAGCGTGTAGCACTTGCGAGAGCACTCGTCATTGAACCTGAAATCCTTCTTTTGGATGAACCATTGAGCAATTTAGATGCAAAACTGCGTGATGAGATGAGAAGCGAAATCTTAAGGCTGCAGCAGGAATACAAGATTACGACTATTTACGTAACACATGATCAAGCAGAAGCATTATCTATGAGTGATAGAATTGCCGTTTTTAATTTTGGAGTATGCCAACAAGTAGGAACTCCATCAGAAATTTATAATGAGCCAGCCAATGATTTTGTTGCTGGTTTTATAGGCGAAATTAATCTTTTGCCGATTGTCGTAGAAAAAATTTACCAAAATCAAGTATATGTATCTGTAAAAAATGGCAGTGATACGAAAAAACTTGTTGTACATAACACTCCATTTCAATTTAATCCGGAACACAAAAGTGACCTAACGCTCTCCATTCGACCGGAATCGATTAAAATATTTGAAAGGTATGTGGACAGCGCAAATATATTAAAAGGTAAAATTGAAGCTGTTGAATTTTTTGGAGCGGTTGTGAATGTTACGGTAAATGTCGATGGACTATTACTACAGGTAAATTTATTGAATGATGTGAAGACCAATCTCAAACCAGGCTTAGAGGTATGGGTAGCTCTCCCAGAAGACAAGATTCGTATCATTCCCGTTGTGAGGGGTGATATTGCTTGATTAAAAACCGTGATACGAGATTGACGATATTGCTGCTGATTCCGGTTCTTTTAGTGTTGGTTGCCTATGTTCTGTATCCATCATTAAGGACTTTTTTTGAGAGCTTGCGAAAAGATGGAAGTATTAACTTTGAAAACTATCAGGATTTCTTTAGCCAAAAGTCAAAGACAAACTTAGAAGCATTATGGAATTCTGTTTATATTTCACTATTAAGTGTGCTTGTCAGTGCACTTATTGGGATTCCACTTGCAATCATATTTAACCGCTATGAATTTCCAGGAAGAAGTTTTTTCTCAACAGCGGCGATTATGCCCATCGTGCTTCCTTCATTAGTAGGGGTTATGGCTTTCATGTTTTTATACGGTGAATCCGGACTGATTCCAAATGCCATAAAGGATCTACTCGGACTGGAGAAAGTTCCCTTTAAGATTGGTGGGGTTTCCGGGATTCTTGTTGTACACGCTTATACGATGTACGTTTATTTCTATATGACTGTATCGTCAGCAATTAATAAAATTGATCCCTCTCTTGAGGAATCTGCCTACAATTTAGGAGCAAACCGTTTTAAAGTATTCTGGAAAGTTACTTTCCCGTTATTGACTCCGGCCATTGTGGCTGCATCCTTGTTGGTGTTCATGATTTCAATGGCATCGTTCAGTGCCCCGTTTTTATTAGCTGGAGGGTATCGGGTTTTAAGTTTGCAAATATATTTTTCCAAGATTAATGGTGATATGGAAGTCGCAGCTACTCAATCGGTTATCCTATCGATTGTTTCGATTGCGTTCTTGTTATTTATGCGCTGGTATCAAAACCGTAAGGATTACAGAATGGCCTCGAAAGGGATTGGCGCCCACCGCAGTGAAGTGAAAAATCCAGTGTTGAAGTGGTTTATGGTCTGTGTTGGGGTTATTGGGGTTATCATCTTACTGTTGCCGCACTTCACGATTCTACTCCTTTCGCTAGTACCGGACGGAACATGGACATGGCAGACCTATCCGTCTGTATTCAACACTGAAAACTATCGGTTATTGTTCGAGGACCCTGACATTTTTAAGCCTTTAAAGAATAGTTTATTACTGTCGTTCATTGCTACAGCAGGAAATTTAGTCTTTGGTGTTCTTGCTTCCTATGTTCTGGTTAAGAGGAAGTTTATTGGAAAAAGTTTTGTGGATATATTGGTCATGATTCCATGGGCTTTGCCAGCAACGGTTATCGGGATGAACCTTATATTTGCCTTTAATGAACCAAGTATTTTTACGTTTGGGAACATTCTCGTAGGCACATTCTGGATATTGCCACTTGCCTATTTTATCCGCCATATTCCACTAGTAGTGCGATCAACAAATGCGATGCTTGAGCAATTGGATGACTCCATCGAAGAAGCTTCACGAAGTTTGGGTGCAAAATGGTTTTATACTTTTAGAAAAGTAATCCTGCCGCTCATCATGCCGGGAGTCTTAGCTGGAACACTGCTTGCTTTTGTAGAGTCTGTGGGTGAATTCCCAACATCGGTGTTATTGTATACCATATCCAACCGACCAATTTCGATTGAAATCATGAACCAACTTAGAATGTTCAACATGGGGCAGGCTGCTGCCTATGGTATGATCCAGATTGCTATAATCGCTGTCGTTCTCTTTATAGCAAATAAGTTTTTTGGAGTAAAGGCTGAGAATTCGTTGTCGTAGTGGAGAAGTGGCCGTTACTTTATAAAAACTAAATGGAAACTGAGAGTTTCATCCAAAAAGAATATGAGAGGGCTGGAACTTCTTATAGATTGTGTAAACTTGAGGAATTCTTTAATAAATATATGTAAGTCTTAACAGCATTGTCATAAAACAGGAGATGAATATATGAATAAGCTAGAGGAATTTATCAAAAATGATGGAATGATCTTTCCGGGTAAAACCTATGTGGATGAGCTTTTAATGCCTGTATTTAACGATCAGCGCGATTACTTATTCCATGTCATGTTTGATATTCACCGCGCACATGTCATCATGCTAGAGGAGCAACAAATCATCCAAACCGAAGAAGCTAAAGTGATGCTGGAAGGCATTAATAAAGTAGCTGAAACCGATGTTAGTTGCCTTTCCTATCAATCCCAATTTGAAGACCTATTTTTCATGATGGAAGCGAAAATTGGAGAAGAAATTGGTGCTGAATTAGCTGGTAAAATTCATATTGGCCGCAGTAGGAATGATATGGGTGTAGCGATGTACCGCCTTGTATTGAAGGAACATCTTTTAAATTTCCTTAAAAGTTCGTATCATTTAAGTGAAGTATTATTAGAGCAATCGGAGCGCCACACGGAAACCTATATGACAGCTTATACCCATACACAGCCGGCCCAGCCAACTACGCTTGGTCATTACTTCTTGGCTATTTATGATGTATTGCACAGGGATATAAAACGTTTATGGTCTGCCTATGAAACGGTTAATCAATCACCACTAGGAGCTGCTGCCCTGACAACAACAGGTTTTCCAATCAGCCGTACCCGAACCTGTGAACTATTAGGCTTTGATAAATTGATAGAAAACTCCTATGACTCTATCGGAGGCGCCGATTACTTGCTGGAAACTTCATCAGCCTTGATGACATGTATGGTCAATACCGGAAGATGGATTGGAGATTTCCTCCAGCATGTGACAAGAGAATTTGGTACTTTTTATGTGGCGGATCCATATGTTCAAGTAAGCAGCATCATGCCGCAAAAGCGGAATCCAGTGTCGATTGAACATTCACGCTCCATTGCAAGCAGTGCTTATGGCGATGCACTTGCTGCCATGAATATGATCCACAAT
>JAIMAD010000132.1 GCA_023512145.1 Bacillus sp. (in: firmicutes)
TTCCCCGGACGCTTGCCATCACCGTTTTTGGCGAAATGGATGTTTCTATTATTGACGAAATGCCTGCTGGGAGAAAAGCAATTGAGACCTACTGGGCAAAACCGGAGATGCTTGAGCGTGTTCTTGCCTTTGTGGAGAAAGAATTAGTAAAAGGTCACCAGGCATATGTCATTTGTCCACTAATTGAAGAATCGGAAAAGCTTGATGTGCAAAATGCAATTGATGTTCATGTGACGCTAAGCCACTATTTTCAAAATCGGTATCGTGTTGGGCTAATGCATGGCCGTCTGAATTCCGATGAAAAGGACTCGGTCATGAAGGACTTCATTGCAAATGAAGTGCAGATTCTCGTTTCAACTACTGTAGTTGAAGTTGGCGTAAATGTTCAAAATGCAACGATGATGGTAATATATGATGCCGAAAGATTTGGACTTTCACAACTCCACCAGCTGCGCGGTCGCGTAGGAAGGGGGAGTGATCAATCCTTCTGCATTTTACTAGCGAGTCCAAAATCAGAAGTTGGTCAAGAAAGAATGAGAATCATGACGGAAACGAACGATGGTTTTATTTTGAGTGAAAAGGATTTAGAACTAAGAGGACCAGGTGACTTTTTTGGAAAAAAACAAAGCGGGGTTCCAGAATTTAAGGTAGCAGATATGGTCCATGATTTTCGTGCCCTAGAAACAGCGAGAAATGATGCGGCGATGTTGATCCAGTCGGAAACGTTCTGGAGTGCTCCTGAGTATGAATGCTTAAGAAAAGTGCTTGCAGAATCAGGGGTGTTAGCAGGGGAAAAGCTGGATTAATCGACCACTTTTTCCTAAATTAATCCTATTAACTGACTATAATATTAGGGTGAGAGATAGTGAGTATGAAAATTTAGTCTTGCAATCTGCATTTTAAAATTTTATACTACTCTTAGTACCTAGTCATAAGAATTGCGGACGGTGTAAAAATCATGAGAAGAAGTAAAAAAGAACGTCAACAATTGTTGATGTCAACCATAAATGCTAATCCTTTTACTACCGATGAAGATTTAGCAGAGAAATTCCAGGTGAGTGTACAAACGATACGTCTTGACCGTTTAGAGTTATCGATTCCGGAACTTCGGGAACGCATCAAAACGGTGGCAGAGAAACGATTCGTTGATGAAGTTCGCTCCTTACCGCTAGAAGAAGTCATTGGAGAAATTATTGATATAGAATTAGATCATGGGGCGATATCGATTTTCGATGTAAAGGAAGAACATGTCTTTATACGGAATAATATTGCTCGTGGGCATCACGTTTTTGCACAGGCAAACTCCCTCGCGGTTGCAGTCATAAATGACGAATTAGCATTAACAGCAAAAGCAAAAATTCAATTTATACGGTTGGTAAAATTGAATGAGCGCGTAATTGCCAAAGCAAAAGTAACAAAAATTGATGAGAATGTTGACAGAACATTTGTTGAAGTGGCAAGTTTTGTGAATAACGAGCTTGTTTTTACCGGGGAATTTGAAATGTATCGTTCGAAAAATCGCTAAAGGATGAGGCAAAATGAAACTTGCAATCGATGCAATGGGTGGGGACAATGCCCCTAAGGAAATTGTCTTAGGAGCGATGAAAGCCGTTCAAACTTTTTCTGATATACATATTACCCTTGTTGGGGATGAAAATAAAATCAACGAAACGTTAACAAGGCATGAACGGATTTCGATACTCCATACAACTGAGGTCATTCTTGCAACAGATGAGGTCAAAGCGGTTCGCCGCAAAAAAAATGCCTCGATGGTGCTATCAGCTCAAGCAGTAGCAGATGGCTTGGCTGACGCCTGCATCTCTGCAGGTAATACAGGTGCGTTAGTAGCGGCTGGTCTTTTTGTTGTTGGTAGAATTGATGGGATTGCCCGCCCTGCATTAGCACCAACACTTCCGACCATTGATGGCGTGGGCTTCCTGCTCTTAGATGTCGGTGCCAATGTAGATGCTAAACCAGAGCAGTTGCTGCAATATGCGTTTATGGGCTCCATTTACAGTGAAAAAGTAAGAGGCATAAAGAGACCTAGGGTTGGTCTTTTAAATATTGGAACAGAAGAAAAGAAGGGGAATGAGCTTACAAAGCAGACCTTCGAATTGTTAAAAAATGCGAATTTGAATTTTATTGGCAATGTTGAGGCTAGAGATCTACTAGAAGGTGTTGCTGATGTCGTTGTTACCGATGGATTTACTGGTAATATGGTTCTGAAAACAACGGAAGGCACCGCTCTAGCGATGTTTAAAATGTTAAAAACTACTTTAATGAGTAGTTTTAAAAGTAAATTGGCTGCTGCTGTTTTAAAACCGAATTTTAAAACGTTGAAAAATACAATGGATTATTCCGAATATGGCGGGGCAGGCTTGTTTGGCTTTAAAGCCCCGGTTATAAAAGCACATGGATCTTCGAACGGGCAAGCGATATTTAATGCAATTCGACAAACGAGGGATATGGTAAGTAATGACGTTGTTGGATTAATTAAACAAAAAATGGAAGATATTAATACTGCTAAAATAGATCGTTAAAAGGAGTATCGCAATGAGTAAAATAGCATTTGTGTTTCCAGGTCAAGGATCACAATCGGTAGGAATGGGGAAAGATTTGGCAGAAAATCATCCCGAAGTTATGGACTACTTTGTGAAGGCTGACAGTACGCTAAATACTCCGTTAAGTAAACTTATTTTTGAAGGGCCAAAAGAAGAGCTGACATTGACCATTAATACGCAGCCTGCTCTGTTAACAACAAGTATTGCGATTTTAGATTTCTTCGGGAAATCTGGGGTTAAGGCTGATTTTGTTGCTGGTCATAGCTTAGGGGAATATACGGCACTTATTGCTTCTGGTGCCCTTTCTTTTGAAGAAGGTGTACGGCTAGTCCGGAAAAGGGGCGAGTTTATGGAGAACGCGGTCCCAGCTGGTGAAGGTTCAATGGCAGCGGTATTAGGTCTGGACCGTGAAATTCTTGCAACGGTAACAGCGGAAGTTACAGATTCTGGTTTTCCAGTTTCTTTAGCTAATTTAAATTGCCCAGGGCAAATTGTCATATCTGGCTCAAAAGAAGGGGTTCTACTTGCAGGTGCGAAAGCGAAAGAAGCTGGGGCAAAAAGAGTTCTGCCATTAGATGTCAGCGGACCATTCCATTCCATATTAATGAAACCAGCTGCAGCGCAATTGCGTGAAGTTTTAGATGGGATAGAAATGAAGGATGCTTCCATCCCTGTCGTGGTGAATGTGAGCGCAAAACCAATCAGTTCTGCAGCGAAATTCAAGGATTTATTAATCGAACAACTTTATTCTCCGGTTTTATGGGAAGATTCCGTTTTAAAAATGATTGATTTAGGCGTAGAAACTTTCATTGAAATTGGACCTGGCAAAGTCCTTTCAGGCTTAATCAAAAAAATTGATAAATCGGTAAAAATATATTCTGTAGGGAATGAAGAAAGTTGCATAGCCGTAATGAACGCTCTAAAGGAGGAAAAGCAATGAGTTTATCAGGAAAAACAGCACTCGTAACGGGTGCATCTCGAGGAATTGGCAGAGAAATTGCGCTTGAACTCGCAAGACAGGGAGCGAATGTTGCTGTTAATTTTTCTGGTAGTGAAGGAAAGGCAAATGAAGTCGTCGAAGAAATAAAGACCATGGGCAGAGATGCCTTCGCCGTAAAATGTGATGTTTCAAATACTAAAGAAGTTGCGGAAATGGTTAAGGGGACAATTGATCGCTTCGGTAATCTTGATATTCTTGTCAATAATGCTGGAATAACCAGGGATAATTTATTAATGAGAATGAAAGAAGAAGAATGGGACGATGTCATTAATATTAATCTTAAAGGTGTTTTCCTATGCACAAAAGCGGTCACAAGACAAATGATGAAGCAACGGCTTGGCCGAATCATCAATATTGCTTCGATTGTTGGTGTAAGTGGGAATCCTGGCCAAGCCAACTATGTTGCAGCAAAAGCGGGTGTGATTGGGTTGACAAAAACAACCGCGAAGGAGCTGGCTTCGCGCAATATTACGGTAAATGCAATTGCCCCAGGCTTTATTAGTACCGATATGACGGATAAATTATCTGAAGAAGTTAAAAAGGAAATGCTGAAACAGATTCCTTTAGCAAGATTAGGAGAGCCTAAAGATATTGCTAAAGTTGTGGCATTTTTAGCTTCCGATGACACATCCTATATAACAGGCCAGACGCTTCATATTGACGGCGGAATGGTCATGTAAGAAAGGCAAAAATCGCGGCTTACGCTGGACAACTTTCTAAGTTCAAACGTGGATTCTATTTTTTAAAAAAACAAGGTGTATTATTTAGATGAAATGCACTATAATAGCTTGAGGGGAGGTGAAAAAGCATGGCAGAGGTATTAGAACGTGTTACAAAAATCATCGTAGATCGTTTAGATGTTGACGAGTCTCAAGTTAAACTTGAAGCTTCATTTAAAGAAGATCTTGGTGCTGATTCCCTTGATGTAGTTGAATTAGTAATGGAATTTGAAGATGAATTCGAAATGGAGATTTCTGACGATGATGCTGAAAAAATCAGCACAGTTGGTGATGCTGTTACTTACATAACTAGCAAAAAGTAATCCCACTGAATTAATTCACATAGCTCCGTTTTCAAACGGAACTTTATTCTGTATGATAGGACTTGGCAGAGAAAACTATCTGCCAAGTTTTTTTGTGTTTTGTTAGGAACTTTTTTTAACTCATAATAGAGTAGTGTGTTAATATGATGCAAGGTGGTGACTTTATGCGCAAGAATAGCAAAGATAAAGAGATGAATAATCGCGTTAAAGAAAATCATTTCAAGGAATTTCAAGCAACAATCGGAATAACCATTGAAAATGAAAAATTATTAAAACAAGCTTTTACTCATTCATCATATGTGAATGAGCATCGCAGAAAGCCTTTTGAAGATAATGAAAGGCTCGAGTTTTTAGGAGATGCAGTATTAGAACTTACCGTTTCACAATTTCTCTTCAAAAAATATCCATTGATGACAGAAGGAGAATTGACGAAACTCCGAGCAGCGATTGTTTGTGAGCCAGCGCTAGTTTCTTTTGCTGATGAGCTATGCTTTGGAAAATTAATTTTGTTGGGAAAAGGTGAAGAGATAACGGGTGGTAGAGAACGTCCTGCCTTACTGGCTGATGTTTTTGAAGCGTTCATTGGAGCCCTTTATTTGGACCAAGGAATTGAAACCGTCAACAAATTCCTTGAAATAGTTATCTTTCCTAAAATAATAGCTGGTGATTTTTCTCATGTGATGGAATTTTAAAGAGAATTACAGGAACTAATACAACAGGATGGATCAGGCACGCTTGAATATCGTGTCCTCCAAGAAAAAGGACCTGCCCACAATAAAGAGTTTATTTCTAAAGTTTCCCTGAATGGCAAGGAATTGGGAGTTGGAAACGGAAAGTCAAAGAAAGAAGCGGAACAGCAGGCCGCCAAAATGGCACTGGACGTTTTAACAGAAAAAACAACCTAGAAAAGACAAAATGTTTGCAAGAGCTTCCCGGCTTGCTGGCATAGGGGGATAAATAAATGTTTTTAAAACGGTTGGACATCATTGGCTTTAAATCCTTCGCTGACCGCGTCGGGATTGATTTTGTTTCTGGAGTAACAGCTGTAGTGGGTCCAAATGGTAGTGGGAAAAGCAATATAATCGATGCAATACGTTGGGTATTAGGTGAACAGTCGGTCAAATCACTAAGAGGCAGCAAAATGGAAGATATCATTTTTGGTGGATGTGACACGAGGAAACCTCTTAATTTTGCTGAAGTTACCTTAACATTGGATAATCAGAACCAAGGACTCGCACTCGATTATAACGAAGTAAGTGTCACAAGAAGAGTTTCTCGCTCAGGTGATAGTGGGTTTTTTATTAATAAACAGCCCTGCAGGCTAAAGGACATTATCGAGTTATTTATGGATTCTGGGCTGGGGAGAGAAGCATTTTCGATTATTAGTCAAGGAAAAGTAGAAGAAATCCTAAACAGTAAAGCAGAAGAAAGAAGAACCATTTTTGATGAAGCGGCAGGAGTTTTAAAATATAAACAACGGAAGAAAAAGGCTGAGGTAAAACTGTTTGAAACACAGGACAATTTAAATCGTGTAAATGATATTTTGCATGAGCTTGAAAGCCAAGTTGAGCCATTAAAAATTCAAGCATCAATGGCAAAGGATCTTTTAGAGAAAAAAGATGAACTTGAAAAAGTCGAAGTCGCCTTAACGGTTTATGATATTGAAGATCTACACCAGAAATGGGAGTACTACTCTAAACAACTGGAAGAACATCAACAGCAAGAAGTGAAGCTTTCTTCTGATCTGCAAGTAAAGGAAGCAAAAATGGTTGAAACAAGAGACCGGATTTGGGCCCTTGATGAGTCGATTACCGACCTACAAAATGTGCTTTTACATGCCAGTGAGGAGCTCGAAAAGCTTGAAGGTCGAAAAGAAGTTTTAAAGGAACGGAAGAAAAATGCTTCACAAAATAAAGAACAGCTTAAAACCAATATCACTGAATTCACGAAAAAAATAGATTTGCTCAAGAATACTAGGAACATGCTCTCTGAGTCAGTCAAGGTACTTGGTGAACAGGTGAGCAAATTGCAAGTTCAATTAAAAGAAAAACAGGGAAAACTAGAGTTGTTTTCTGAAAATATTGAAGACAAAATTGATACGTTAAAAAGTGAATATATTGATTTGATGAATGATCAAGCAAGTGCAAAAAATGAAGTTAAATACATCGAACAGCAGCATGAACAGCAAAATAGAAAAAGCTCACGTCTTGATAGTGAAAATGATAAATTTATTCAAGAGCGACAAATTGCCCATAGTTCGATGTTGGCTATTCAAACTGCATTAGACGAAAGGCAACTGGAGATTGCGAGCCAGGTAGCCGCATTTCAAGAAAAACAGCGTAGTCTTGAGAAGACGAAGAATCATTATCAAAAGCAAGAAAAGACATTGTATCAAGCCTATCAAATTCTCCAACAGGCAAAGTCAAGAAAAGAAATTCTTGAAGAGATGGAAGAAGATTACGCAGGTTTTTTTCAAGGTGTGAAGGAAGTTCTAAAAGCACGTGGAAGGGACCTCGTTGGCATAGAAGGGGCAGTTGCAGAGCTTGTGACCGTTCCAAAAGAGTACGAAACGGCATTGGAGACGGCATTTGGAGGAGCGTTGCAACATATCATCGTTGATACCGAGCAACATGCCCGCAGCGCAATCCACTATTTAAAACAGAATTCTTTTGGACGAGCAACCTTTTTACCACTTAGTGTCATAAAAGGAAGATCAATGTCTCAAGCACAGTTATCTTCCATCCAAAATCATCCGTCATTGGTTGGAAGTGCAGTTAGCCTAGTTAAATATGAGCAAAAGTATGCGGAGGTTATCAATAACCTGCTCGGTAATGTCATCATAACGAAGGACCTCAAAGGTTCCAATGAATTGGCCAAGCTTCTTCAATACCGAAGCCGTTTGGTGACGCTTGATGGAGATATTGTCAATCCTGGTGGCTCGATGACAGGGGGAGCAATTAAACAGAAAACATCCTCTTTACTGACACGTAAAGGTGAACTTGAGGACTTAACAGAAAAGCTTGTGGTGATGGAAGGAAAAACAACAAAGTTAGAACACTTTGTTAAAACAATCAAAGAAGATGTGCAAACGTCAGAAATGCAGCTAGAAGGCATGCGTAGGGATGGTGAAGAATTACGGTTAGCTGAACAGTCCTTGAAAGGGGAACTGCTCCAAGCGGAGCTTGAAGCAAAGAGCATCAATGACCGCTTAGCAATTTATGATCTCGAAAAAGGGCAATTTTTAGAGGAGCAAACAACCTTAACAAAAAGGAAAAAGGAATTATCCGAGGCGATGGTGAAATACATTGCTATGATTGCTGCGCTTGAAAGTCAAATAATGACGCTTACTGAACGAAAGACGATTAATAAGACATCAAAAGAAGCACTTACAAACGAAACAAATGACCTTAAAGTAACATTTGCCTTAAAAAACGAACAATTTTTGAATACAAAGGAACGGTTTGGGCTTGTTCAAGCTGATTTAGAAGAGAGCGAACAAAAACTTGCCCTTTATGTAGATGACCTCCACCTGTTAATTTCGGAAATGACAAACAGTTCATCGGGGGAAAATCAGTTAGAAACTGCGGCTAATAAAAAACAACAAGATAAAAAAGCAACATTACAGTTAATTACTGTGAGAAGACAGGAACGATTATCAATGCAGGAATCACTCGAAGACACTGAATTGGATGCAAAGGAACTGAGAAGACTTCACAAAGGGATGATTGTCGTTTTAAAAGACGAGGAAGTAAAAATCAATCGTTTGGATGTTGAACTTGAAAACCGCCTTGGCCACCTAAGAGAGGAATATTTATTATCGTTTGAAGGAGCGAAGGCGCAGTATCCATTGACTATTCCAATCGAAGAAGCGCGGAAAAAGGTCAAATTAATCAAACGAGCCATTGAGGAGCTTGGTAATGTCAATCTTGGTGCGATAGAAGAATATGATCGTGTTTCCGAGCGCTATGTGTTCCTAAAAGAGCAGAAGACAGATCTTCAAGAAGCAAAAGACACTCTTTACCAGGTCATTGATGAGATGGACGAGGAAATGAAAAAACGCTTCGAACAAACCTTCAATGGGATTCATGAACATTTCGAACCAGTTTTCCGAGCACTTTTTGGTGGGGGGAGAGCGGACTTGGTTTTAACGGAACCTAACGACCTATTAAATACCGGTGTAGAAATTGTTGCTCAGCCACCGGGTAAAAAGCTGCAGAACCTTGGCTTATTATCAGGTGGAGAGCGGGCACTAACTGCAATCGCGCTTTTGTTTTCGATATTAAAAGTTCGTCCCGTCCCTTTCTGTATTCTAGATGAGGTGGAAGCCGCTTTGGATGAAGCGAATGTATACCGCTTCAGCCAATATCTAAAACAATATAGTAAAGAGACACAATTTATCGTGATTACACACCGTAAAGGGACGATGGAGGAAGCTGATGTCTTATACGGAATAACTATGCAGGAATCTGGAGTTTCTAAGCTTGTTTCTGTTCGCTTGGAGGATACAAAGGAGCTTGTTGAATTTTAAGATAGGGACGTGAAAAAGTGAGCTTTTTTAAAAAATTAAAAGAAAAAATCACGAAATCGTCGGATATGGTGACAGAGAAGTTTAAGGAAGGTCTGACGAAAACAAGAGATAATTTTTCAGGGAAAATCAACGACCTCGTCGCTAGGTATCGGAAAGTGGATGAAGATTTTTTTGAGGAATTAGAGGAAATCCTAATTCAGGCTGATGTTGGCTTTGAGACGGTTATGGTGCTGATTAATGACTTGAAATTAGAGGTAAAACGCCGCAATATCCAAGACCCTCAGGAGGTTCAAAGCGTGATTTCCGAGAAGCTTGTCGATATTTACAATGCAGGGGAAGAGCAGTCCTCGCAATTGAATATCCAAGTGGACGGGCTCACGGTTATTTTATTTGTTGGGGTCAATGGCGTTGGAAAAACAACGACGATTGGCAAGCTTGCACATAAATTTAAATCGGAAGGGAAGAAGGTGCTGTTAGCAGCAGGTGACACCTTCCGTGCAGGTGCAATTGAACAGCTTGAGGTCTGGGGTGATAGAGTGGGCGTGGGTGTAATTAAGCAGGCGGAGGGGTCTGACCCTGCAGCCGTCATGTATGATGCCGTTCAAGCTGCAAAATCCCGCAAAGTAGATATCTTGTTGTGTGATACGGCTGGACGGTTGCAAAACAAAACGAATCTAATGAAAGAGCTTGAAAAGGTAAAGCGTGTGATTGAACGAGAAATTCCGGGTGCGCCACATGAAGTAATCCTTGTTCTTGATGCAACAACAGGCCAAAACGCACTTATTCAGGCGAAAACGTTTAAAGAAGTGACCAATGTAAGTGGTATCGTTCTTTCAAAATTAGATGGAACAGCAAAGGGTGGCATTGTTCTTGCG
>JAIMAD010000133.1 GCA_023512145.1 Bacillus sp. (in: firmicutes)
GAATTAGCACATACTTTCTAAATTATCCTGAATAGAGTAATTTCAGCTTTCCATATTTTAAAAGGAAAAGCTTTAGCAAAATTTATTTTATAATTGTAGTAGTGTGGAGGTGGAAGAGTGGAGAATAAAGCTATTCATTATGATGGTAGTGTACAAATGAATGATGAAAATAATACTAACTCAGTTAATGAACCGTTCGAAATTACTGAAGAAATGAGAAAAAACATTTATGGAAACCCATTTATAATAGCATGAATTGATACAGGATTTGTCTCATAGGAAAATCCTTTTTTCGTGCTTAAAGCAGTGAATAACTATCAGAAACAAAAGATTCTCAGCTGATGAGGGTCTTTTTTCTTTCAGTTCAAGCAATCCAAATAAATTTCTATTTGGTAAAAATGAAGTAAAATGACAATCGGAAGATTTTCCTGATTAAACCGATTGATATCTCCAACTAATTCTCGACAATTTTCTACTGGACTAAGTGGTGGGAAATGCTATATCAAAGGGTTTACGTTGAATTTAATTAAACGATTAATTAATCACTCTTTTTGAAGAAATAGGTCAAATAATGTTAATAACTCAATTTTCCCACTAGTAGTGCAGAGTATTAGCGAAAACAGAAACAATGTTATCGACTTCTTAAAAGATAGCTAACAGTTCATTTTTCAAGCAGGTTTGAGGCATATTTAATCAATCGTTTAGTTAATAAGCAGAGTGTTGATGCTGCTCGAATGTTGCTGAGGAATGGTGGGACTAATACTGTTCGTTATTTGGATAATCTGCCAATTCATAGAAAGTGGTTTTGGTATTTTTGGAAGCGTGGGGACGGTTCTCACGCTTCTTTTTTTCACGCTTCTATGACAATCGCTTGTTTGCCCATTTGCTTCCATGCCGCAATAAAATTAGTGCGATTCACTTTTTTATTCTTTTCCCCATAAGGGTCGTTAATATAAATATAATTTTCCTCGTACCCTGTAATAACAACACTATGTTCACTATACGTAATATCGATTTCCCCAATAGGCGTATTCCAGGTTTGAAAAACAGAGACAGGAGCAAAGCTGGACGTTGTGATAATCCACACCGGAAGCCCTTGGCTCACTTTCATTAATATCTCGGCAAATGGACGGTTCGTCAAATTAACAGCTCTGTCTCCGACATATTTCTGTGCCAGCTCTAACACAGGACCATTATATACAGCTAACCCCGGGCCATTTGCCATATCCCCGACAAACCCGGCATTTGGATTGCCCTTCTGCCCGTTATCATATGTAAGTGGGACTGTTTTTATCTTTTCAGCTAATTCATTCTTTGAAACATTTACGCCATGATAGTTAAGAATCATCGCCAAGCTTGTTACCTCACAGCCGTTGTATAGCTGCGGTTTGTCCATTTGGTTTAATAATGGCACATCCAGTAAAAAATCCGCCCCTTCCTCATTTAGTGCTCCTTCCCGTTTTTTTAATGAATTAGCGTCTTTTTGATGCAGAACTTCACGAGTTTTTAATAGGGCAGCCTCTTTCAGTTGAATAACATTCAGCCAGTTGAACTTATCCACTAAAATCGTTTTCGCGCTTATACATGATATTTATAGAATCATAAGGATGATTACTATTTTTTTCATAAAAAATCAGACCTTCCCATAATTAAGCAATGTTTGTGGATGAACTCAATCTTTTTCTCGTTAACCAGTAATTGAACGATTATTCAATGACTACCTTGTCATAAATAGCAAATGCATCCACAAGATTGTATTGTTCCGTTTTATGGTTTCCGTCCGCACCAGCTGTAACCATAATGAACTCCTGTCCATTTTTCTCTGCAAGGCTGGCTAAACATAAGCCTGCTTGCTCGGTATACCCTGTTTTCCCCCCAATGATTTCCGCGCCATTTGTTCCGGTCGTATTTATATTTTTAAACATCGTGCTGTAAAAAGTCATTCCATTCGGGTGGAGGTTGGTTGGCGAGGTGGAGTGCCTCGGTGATGTAAAAATAGCACGAAAGATTTCGTCTTCGAGAGCATATTCTAATAGGATCGAAATATCTTTTACAGTGGTAAAATGATCTGAATCATGCAGTCCTGTTGTATTGGTAAAATAGGTATTTTTCATGCCAAGCTGTTTGGCTTTTTCGTTCATGAGTGTGACAAACTGATGCTCTGAGCCGGCAACATCATTCGCCAAACCAATCGCAGCCTCTGCACCTGACGGTAACATCGTTCCGTACAGCAAATCGAGAGCGGTCACTTCTTCATTCGGTAAATATCCCGCCATTGATGCATTGGCTGTGTATAAATCCTGAAACATTCTTTTTGGCAGGATTACTTTCTGCTGAAGGTTGGAAATATTTTCGATTGCTACGATCGCTGTCATGATTTTTGTAAGGGATGCAGGATAGATTTTATCCTCACTGTTCTTTTTAAAGATGATTTCATTGTCATTCAAGCCGATTACGATTGCATTCTGACTATACAGGTTGACATTGAAAATTTCAGTATGGCTCTGTTTTTGTTCATTTAAAATACGGATGGGCAGCGTTTTATCGTAAACTTGCTCGCTTATAGATGAGAAAAAATGATTGTTATCCGTGAAGCGGTAGGGCACAAGTACCGTTAGAAATATAATTGCAATGACGATGTACCAGTATTTTTTCTTTTTTTTTCTCATAAAAAAACACGACTCCTTTCTCTAGTTCTATTAAAACAAAAGTTAAGGAGCCGTATTTTAATTTTCGCTTAGCAAAACCTTAATTTTTACTTAAGATTGAATCGGGAGCACGACAGTAAATGCTGTTTGGGAATCATTACTTTCTACCGAAATGCTGCCATTATGGGCAGTGGCGATTTCTTTCGCAATGGCCAGCCCTAATCCTGCTCCACCAGTTTGACTGGAACGGGAAGTGTCAAGGCGATAGAATTTCTCGAAAATGGTATGTAATTTTTCAGGTGGAATCGTTTTTCCTTGATTGGAAAAAGTAATTACGATATTTTCAGTTTGTTTTTTTGCAGTAATTTCAATGGTGCTGTTTTCATAGCTATAGGCGATGGCATTTTTTAAGATATTGTTAAACAACCTGGCCAGTTTATCTGCATCTCCATGAACGGTGAGATGTTCTTCTGCATGAACGACTGCTTTTTTTCCATTTGGTTCAAGTAATGGATAAAATTCATCGGCCATTTGCAGCAGCATATAACTCAGGTTGATTGTTTCCTTGTCTAATTGGATTTTTTGGAGGTTAAATCTGGTGATATCAAAAAATTCATTGATGAGCTGCTCTAAACGATAGGCTTTTTCTAATGTAATTTTTACATATTTATCCTTTTGCTTTTCAGGCATATCAGAAGCTTCTTCCAACAAACTTAAATAGCCAATCACCGAAGTTAATGGGGTTTTAATATCATGGGCTAAATAAACGACAAGATCATTTTTCCGCTGCTCTGCATCTTGTGCATCTTTGGCACGTCTTTCTAGTGTGTTCTTTACTTTGTTCAGCTTTTTTTCCATGAAATTCAACTCTGGAGGGAGGAAAATATCGCTCTTTGATTCCTCGACAAGCTTGTCCACAGCAACACTAATATCGTTAAAGTAACGTGTAATCCGGGTTAAGGCAAAGTAAAAAATGAACAGCATTAATACAATAAAACCAAAGGCTAGCAATAAAGTTTTATTGCGCTGAAAAAGGGTGAAGTACGTTGCTTGCGCGACTTGATAATCAAGTTGTAGCACGTTTACGCAAAAGTGAATAAATAAATCCGCAAAGGGTGCCTGCAAGATCCCATCAATGAACGCATAATTGATAATCATGCCGATGATACCGGTAATAATGGCAATAGAGATGACTTGTAAGAGAAGCTTTCTTTTTAGGCTGCTAAATTCATTTTTCAATGAAATATCCAACTCCCCATACTGTTTTGATATATTGTGGCTTTTCAGCAGAATCATTCATTTTATCACGTAAGTGGCGAATATGAACCATTACCGTATTATTGCTGCTGGTGTAATATTTTTCTCCCCAAACCTCACGAAACAATTCCTCTGAGCTTATCACTCGCCCCCGATTCTCACATAAAAACCACAGGATAGAAAACTCTGTAGGTGTAAGGGAAACCGGTTTTTCATTCAATAAACATTTGTGGGTATTCTGATCGAGAACAAGACCGGAAAAAGCGATGATTTTTTCTTCCTCACCACTTTCCTGTTGATTGTATTTTGTAAATCTCCGAAGCTGGGCTTTTACACGGGCAATCAGCTCCAAGGGGCGAAATGGTTTGGTGATATAATCGTCAGCACCTAATGTAAGTCCGGTAATCTTATCGATTTCTTCCTCTCTGGCTGTCAACATAATCACAGGGAAGTTGTATTGTTCTCTTATTTTTTTACAAATAGTAAACCCGTCTGTTTCAGGAAGCATGACATCGAGTAAGGCAAGGTCGAGTTTTACTGTGTTGATAACTTGAAGGGCCTCCTGTGCCGTATAACATTTATACACCGTGTAGTTTTCATTTTTCAAATAAACCTCTACTAAATCGGCAATCTCTTGTTCATCATCCACTACTAAAATATTAGTGTTCATATGATTTATCACCCTTTTCTAATTCTTCAACCATTAAAAACGTGTTTTTAAGTGAGACTGTTCCATTTGTTCTTGTCAGCGTACATGATCTAAAGCTTTATTACGGCAGTTGCTGGCAACAACTTCTTGTCATAAATTATTGAATATACATTTTTTATTGTATTACTCCGAACTTTATATATCCATATTATTTAGTGGATTATATTAATCATCTGTTCTTTTAGTTTCTATGTTTCTATTTTTACCAATCAAAAACGGTTATGTGGAAGTGGATGATAGCATTTATAGGATTCCCCTCATTTCACACCTTTTCTTTATTTCAATATCTTCCCAAAATAAAATGTAGTAAAATCTAAAATTCAGATTTTACTACATTTTTAAAAGCCTTATCAACGGGTTATTATTTAATAATAATTAAACCAGTACTGCTGATAATTTTTTTGCTATAGCTTCAACTTTTGCTAAACCTTCAGCAATAATCGCGTCCGCTTGATCTGGTGTTGCATTATGGCCTTCAATAATAACTTCTTCTACGATTTGCATACCGAATACGCCACCAACAACATTTTTAATGTAGTTAACAGCCATTTCCATTGGTGCTGCCTCTGGTGATGAGTAAACGCCGCCACGCGCACTTAGAATAACGGCCTTTTTGTCCGTCATTAATTGTACTAATTGGCCATTTTCGTCATATTTAAATGAGAAACCAGCTTGGTACACATAGTCAATGAATGTTTGTAATTTAGCTGGGATGGTTAAGTTCCATAATGGGAATGCAAATACAACTACGTCTGCTGCTGTTAATGCATCCATTGCTTTTTGTTTTGCAGCTAAAATACGTTTTTCTACATCAGTCATTTCTTCACCTGATTCTACTTTACCGAATGCGTTGAATAAATCTTGACCAAAGTAAGGCATATCTTCTGCAAAAACATCGTAGGTTGTTACGTTAACACCTTCTACGTTCTTCATAAAAGTTTCATACATTTTACTAGATACAGCTTCCGAAGCAGGACGGTTATTTGCTTTTACTACTAATATGTTCATTATATTGTAAATCTCCTTTTATTATCTTCACTTCGATTATCTCGAATTAATAATATATTAATATAGTATAATTGTCAAATATAGAAATTCATATGATCTGCCGACTTACACCCCTGGATGGAAATATTTCATCAGGCAGTTTTCATTTGGAAGCACGAGGGCGGCTCCACATGGCGGAAATGTGAAAAATTGTAATTAACCTATAAGTTCAAAGTAAGCATTAGCAGGGATTTGTAAAAGTTTATGGAAGTGGTTAGTATTCCTGAATTTTTTCAACGGAGCAGTGTGGATGAACAAAGACAGAGATAAACTTTTTAACGGTTGTATGTATATATATTGAGGGAAAACAAAGAGAGGTAACAAAAAAATGGGTATTTTCTTATTTTTAACGGCAGTTGTTGTTGAGATTGCCTTGGCGGTTTTCTGCATTAAGACAACATCAAATCAGAAAAAAGTAAGAAGTATTATCAGAATTGCGGCGTTTACAGGCTTTGTGCTGTTAGCCGTTCTGCCGATCATTGACTGGAGCTTTCGTTACTATACACTGGGTGCCTCGCTCCTTTTACTGGCAGTAATCGGAGCAGTCAACTTACTTCGCAAAAGGGAAGAAAAAAGAGCGTACAAAGCAGGGCGTGTTGTTTTGAAAGCAATCGGAATGACGGTACTTATCTTTGCGGTAACCCTGACGGCGATCATTTTTCCTCAGCACACGGCGGTGGTGGCTACAACAGGCGAATATAAGGTTGCAACCGAAACCTACACCTACAAGGATACAAATCGGATTGAAACCTATACCGATACGGGCGAAAAGAGAAAGTTGAACGTGCAACTATGGTATCCCGAAAATGTAGACGGAACGTATCCGCTGATTGTTTTTTCACATGGAGCATTTGGAATTAAATCAAGTAATGAGTCGCTTTACAATGAGCTGGCAAGTCATGGTTATGTTGTCTGTTCAATTGATCATACATACCAAGCCTTATCCACTACCGATGAGGACGGAGAAACGACATTGATTGACAATGGCTATATGCAAGAAGTGTCCACCGAGGACGCACATAAAGGCAGGCAACAAAGTTATGAGTATTATCAAAAGTGGATGAACATACGCACGGGTGACATAAATTTTGTGATCGATTATATCCTTGCAGAAGCAAAAAACAATAATGCGAAGAGGGTTTACAAACTTGTGGACACAACCAAAATCGGCGTTATGGGACATTCTCTTGGCGGCTCGGCTGCGCTTGGTATAGGTAGAATGAGAGATGAAGTTAGCGCGGTTATTGCACTCGAATCCCCATTCATGTGCGATATTTTGGGTGTTGAGGACGGCGAGTTTGTTTTCACAGATGAGATTTATCCTGTGCCTGTGCTTAACGTGTATTCGGACACCTCGTGGGGCCATCTCTCTGAATGGAAGCAATATGAAGAAAATTATGCCCTGCTTTCTGATTCCGATGCAACCGCATTTAATGTTCACATCAGCGGTGTCGGACATTTAACCCTAACTGATCTGGCACTTACAAGCCCGTTTCTGACGCGTATATTAAACGGGCACAAATCAACGACCGACACCGAATACAGCCTCAAGACAATAAATAAGCTCAGCCTTGAATTTTTCAACAGCTATCTAAAGGGAGAGGGCGAGTTTACGTCAGACGGGACGTATTAGGAAGCATGGGGACGGTTCTTTTGCTTCCTCCCCTTGCAGTGTAAGCAACCCAAACTTTCTATTTAGGAAAAACGAACTAAATGGACAATGGGAATATTTTCACTATTAAACATATTGCTATCTCCACCTATTTCTCGCCATTTTTCTCCCTTATTAAGTGGTAGAAAGTGCTATATCAAGGGGTTTACAACAGATTTATTTAAACGATAAATTAATCATTCTTTTTGGAGAAACAGGTCAAAGATTGTAAATCCACTAGTAATGTAGATTATTAGCAAAAACAGAAACGATGTTATTGACAATATTCTTTCTTAAAAGATAGCCAAGGTTCATTTTTCAAGCGGGTTTGAGGCATATTTAATCAATCGTTTAATTAATAAGCGGAGTGATGAACGTATTTTGTTGAGGATTGGTCGATGCTATTAACAATATGGGACTTACACTGTTCATTTTTTATTCTTGGAAGCACGAGAACCGTCCCCTTGCTTCCTAAAAAGCTGGCTAACATCCGCCAGCTTTTTTTGTCGAAAATGCATGTATTCCCGGGGAAATTAAGATAGAGCCGGATATGGTGTCTGCTCTGTTTTAAAATTCGACAATTTATGTCTATTTATGCACAATCAGTTCTTTTTTTGTTAAGTTCATACTTCCTCTACAGATGGTTTACCTCAGAGTCTATATAATGTCGGTATAAGGTGGGAAATTTTTCCTTATTTAGTAAAAATTCTGAATACTGCTTTCATTTTAATTAAACTGCTTTGAGAAAGGAAGAATGTCATGTACATAATCTTAGGGACAGCAGTGATTTTTGGGGCTATTTACTTTTTGATTAAACGCAAGGAAGCAAGGATGGTATTGTTTGCTGCCGGTCTTTTAATGGCTGTGATTGCAGGCAAACCGATGGTCGCTTTTACCGCTTTTACAGAAAGAATGTCCACTGCAGGTTTGATCGAAGCCATTTTATCTGTAATGGGTTTTGCTTTTGTAATGAAATATACCAATTGTGACCAGCATCTCGTGAGATTGGTAGCTGGTGGATTAAAAAAGGTTAACCTGTTACTTATACCGGGTGCAACCCTTGCTACTTTTGCAATAAATATTGCGCTTCCAAGTGCCGCAGGAGCCGCCGCCGCTGTTGGCGCCGTCCTGATCCCTGTTTTAATTGGAGCTGGCGTATCTCCTGCGATTGCCGCTGCTGCAATTATGGCAGGAACTTTTGGAAGCAACCTGAATGTTGGAACTGCCCATAATCCATTCATTGCCGAGATAGCAAAAACAACGGCCATGGATGTTGTAATGGTCCATGCTTTTGCCCATGTATTGTCTGTAGTAATCCTTGCGATTTCACTAACAATCATGGCTAAGCTGTTAAAAGAAAATAAAGGTTATAAGAATACTACTGAAGATCTACAGGAAGAATCAAAAGTTAATATTTTGTACGCTTTAATGCCCGTGATTCCATTAATCATCCTTATGCTTGGATCTACCGTTTTTCCTAGCATCATGATGAGTGTTCCGGCTGCCATGCTGATTGGTGTAATCCTTACTTTGCTCATTACCCGCTCCAATCCATCAGAAGTAACAAAAACATTTTTTGATGGAATGGGAAAAGCGTATGGGGATATTATGGGTATCATTATTACAGCAGCTGTTTTTGTTGGTGGCATGGATGCGATCGGCCTTGTTGATGCCTTTACTGATGCAATGGTAAACACACCAAGTATCGCAAAGATTGCCGCTACTTTTGGACCGTTCCTGTTGGCAATCATTACAGGTTCGGGAGACGCAGCCACTTTTGCCTTTAACGAAGCAGTCACACCATTCGCCCAAAAATTTGGCGTTGAACAGGTAAACATGGGCAGTATCGCCCTTCTTACCGGAGCATTGGGTAGGACCCTGTCGCCAATTGCCGGAGCTGCAATCGTATGCGCTGGCTTAGCCAAAGTGAATCCAATTGAATTGACGAAACGAAACTTACCAGGTGTCCTTATCGCCACAATTGTCTCCATGTTTATCCTATTATAAAAGCATTATAAGGGAGGGAAACCGATGTATAGCGAAATGATGAGGAAGATTCAAGAAATTGAAGCAAAGCTTATCGGATACAGGCGCGACTTCCATTCTTATCCAGAGCCTGCCTGGAAAGAATTTCGAACGTCATCAATTATCATTGAAAAGCTCCTACAGTTGGGGTATTCGGTCAAAATGGGTGCAGAAGTCATTGCTGAAAATGAAATGATGGGTGTCCCAAGCGAATCGGAACTTGAACATCATATGAATCTGGCAATCTCCCAGGGTGCAAATCCTGTGCTTGTTGAAAAAATGTCCGGTGGACTGACAGGAGCCGTCGCTGAATTAAACTGTGGTGACGGTCCGGTTATCGCTCTCAGGTTCGATATTGACAGCAATGATATTGAAGAAGCAAAGGATGAACTTCACAGGCCTTACCGTGAAGGGTTTTCATCGAAAAATCAGATGGCCATGCATGCTTGCGGCCATGACGGCCATGCTGCGATAGGACTGGGTGTGGCGGAGATCCTTGCTGGTGTGAAAGATAAGCTAAAAGGTACCATCAGACTTATTTTCCAACCAGGGGAAGAAGGCGTTCGCGGAGCAAGAGCAATGGTAGCAGCTGGTGTGGTTGATGGGGTTGAGAACATCATCGGCGGCCATATAGGTTTTAAGGCAGTACACACTGGAGATTTTAT
>JAIMAD010000134.1 GCA_023512145.1 Bacillus sp. (in: firmicutes)
GCGCGGGACATATTTCTCGAAGTTTAATGATATGAATTCTGATAATATAAGAAAAAGCAGTCCAGTAGAGCCCGAAAGGAGAATGAACAATGGAAATAGAACGTCATGTCTTGGTCGTCTTCCCACATCCGGATGACGAAGCTTTTGGGGTATCTGGGACAATTGCGACCCATGTGAAAAATGGAACTCCCGTCACATATGCCTGTTTAACCTTAGGTGAAATGGGGCGCAACATGGGAAATCCCCCGTTTACCAATCGGGAAAACCTTCCTAAAATCAGAAAGGAAGAATTAAAGGACGCTGCTCAAATTTTAGGTATCCAAGACCTTCGCATGCTTGGTTTCCGTGATAAAACAATTGAATTTGAATCTGACAAAATGCTGACGAACACGATGTCAGCGTTAATTACAGATGTGAACCCCTCTCTAATCATTACTTTTTATCCAGGCTATTCTGTTCATCCAGACCATGACGCCACCGGTGCGGCAGTCCTTAGAGCAGTCGAAAAGATGCCCGAAGCCGCAAGGCCAACCCTACACTGCGTGGCCTTCTCCAATAATTGTGTGGAGGAGATTGGTGAGCCAGATATTATCAACAACATTAGCGCTGTCACTGACACTAAGCTTGCTGCCATTGCCGCCCACCGTTCGCAAACAGAACAGATGTTTATTGGCATGGAAGAGAAATTAGCAAATGAAGATCCACAACTTATGAAGTGGATTAACAACGAACGATTTTGGACCTACACGTTTACCAACTAAAGCGAATACCGGATTATCTTTAGGATTACTAAAAGGTAAATAACAAGGCAAAAAACACGCTAATTCACATTGTGATTAGCGTGTTTTTTGCCTTGCTAGGGTTGTTAGCGCATTTCTCCATTTTTACACAAAAACGACAGAGACGAAGCCTTTTCCTACTCAACGGTCATTAAGAGCCCTCTTTTTTTCCGCAAATCACCCTTTCCATTAATAATCCCGTTGTAACAACGTGCACAGCCTGCACCAATCAAGGATAATAATCTTTCGAGACTTGAGATCAATCAACCCTTCTTTTTTTAACTTAGAAAAAACTCGGCTCACACTTTCTCGTGAGGTGCCGACAACCGTTGCAAATTCTTGGACAGTCAGAGGAATTTCAATATTCCATCTATTTTGACCGTTATTAAATTTCTTCCCCAACCGTTCTAACGTTTTCACCGTTTTCGCATAAACATCGAGCAAAGCAACGTCCCTTAATGTTGAGGTCATTTCCCTTAAGGCATCGCTCATATAACGAATCATTTGCATTGCCAGCTCTGGGTTACTGTATAAATCCTGTTCTAATTCTAACTTATCCAAAAAGAAGACCTTCCCGTCCTGTAGCATTGCGGCCGTTGCTGGATAATGCTCTGTCTTTTGTGTAAACAAGCACGCCTCTGCAAATACATCCCCTTGCTGCTTAATGCAGACAATGATCTCGTTTCCAAATTCATCCTGTTTTGTCAGTTTCACCGTTCCTGAATGTACAAAGTAAACGCCTTTTGCTATCTCATTCTCTGAGATGACCTGCTCTCCTTTTTTAAGCATCAGCGTTTCCATTCGCTCTTCGATAATAGACAGGGACTTTTGTGACAAGTTCTTAAAGATAACAATTTTCCTTAATAAATCCTTATGGTTTACCTCTTCTTGAATAAGATAATATGGATCATTTAAAAAATCGGCACTATTCATTTTTCCCACCGCCATTTCTTTTGCTACTCGCTTAGGAGTCCATATTAATCTATTTATCTCCCATTTTAATGAACTTTATCACTTGATGTAGTGATATTATTCACAAAACTTTCACTTTTTTTAAGCGACAACCCAAAGAGTCACCTGAATATAAAGTTAAAGTGACAAAGGATCTTTTTACCAAACGGACACCGCAATGCCCATCCAATTTCACGTCACTAAAAACAAGAAGGGCGCTTAAGGTCTTATTGTTTCAGCAAGCAGAAATCTACCTTCAAGCCCAAAAGTAATAGAAGGAACTGCTGGTATTACTAGTAAACTCCTTTAAAATTAAAATCCTCTAGAAAAAAGGTGCTAGGTATCATGTGTGTTTTCTTCACATGGTACCTGGCACCTTTTTTCACAGATCGCTTAGTAACACCCGATATAATTTGTCATCTGAATCATCAGGATTCCCTCTGCCATCGGTGTTGTTGCTGACAAAATATAAATAGTCACCGCCTACGAACAGGTCACGAATCCTCCCCAACCCTGTGATAACGGGCTTCGTTTCTTTCTTATCCAAGTCAAATTCACGGACGGCGTTCCCTCTTAGTGTGGCGGCATAAAGTTTTCCGTTGACTGCAACCAATCCAGATGGAGCCCATGTATCTTCACCTGATTGAAATAATGGTGATACCATTCCCGCTTTCTTTTCCATTCCTTGAATAACGGGCCAGCCATAGTTTCCTCCTGCTTGGATTTGATTAATTTCGTCATGGGCCGACTGGCCATGCTCGCTTGCATAAAGGGCCTTTCCCATCCAAGCTAATCCCTGCGGATTGCGGTGACCATAGCTATATATATATGAATTCGGAAACGGATTATCATCCGGTATCGTCCCATCCAAATTCATTCTTAAAATTTTGCCATTTAACGTGGTTAACTCTTGTGCAGATTCCGGGATGGTTGCGTCACCTGTTGTGATATAGAGCAAACCGTCCGGTCCTATCTTCAGTCTGCCGCCATGATGAAAGGCAGCACTTGGAATTCTATCAAGAAGAACCTTTTCCTCAGTCCAACTGACACCATCCGTACTTAAAACAACAACTCGATTAAATTGACCTAGGTCCTCATCAGCATAAGTATAATAGGCGTAAGCCCTTTCGGTGTCAGGAAATTCCGGACTAGCAAGAACAAAACCTAGCAGTCCGGCTTCGGCAGCTTGTGCTAATGGCTTGTCTAAATACACTTGCTGCCGTTCTATTTTACCGTTTTCAACCTTAACGATGCTCCCGGTTCGTTCACTAATATAGAAAGTTTGATTCACCCTATCAATCGACCAAGGCACTTGTAGATTTTCAGCCATCACTTCGACATTTGGTTGAACAACAGCCACTTTATTCTCTCTTTCAAAAAAAGAACAACCCGACAATAATAGAAACATCGATAGTAAAATAATCCCAACTCTAGCCATTTACCCCGCCCTTTCCCTTATAAGATTTCCAGGATGGCTTTGCCCACTCCGTTTTCGTCATTGGTGTCTGTAATCACATCACATAAAGACTTTATGTAAAAGTCGGCATTCCCCATTGCCACAGCTCTACCTGCTCGCTCTAGCATCGAAACATCGTTATAATTATCGCCAATCGCCATTGTCTCGGAAAGTTTAATCCCCTTTGACATAACAAAGGTCTCAAGCGCAATTCCCTTTTGGGCCCGGTTATTGGTAATTTCAAGGTTATCATGACCTGAAGTGGTCACGGTCAATTCTGCTAATTCCTCAAGTGAACCTTCTGCTGCTGCAAGTTTGTCAGCATCAGTGGAGAAGGCCAGTAATTTATAGATTTGATAGTCATCATCCGCAAATATCGTTTCATATGCTTCAACGATATGGACCAGGCCATCACGTACTCTTGCTCCCGCTGCATAGGTTATTTCTTCCCGATTTACATCAGGATTGACACTCATAATAATATTAACGAGAATCGAAACGGCTTTATCGGCATCAATCGTAAAAGCACCTATGTTAGTGTACACCTCGAAGTAAACATCCTTTTCAGTTAGCTTTGCAGCAACACTTCGCGCCAACTGTTTACTGATAGGAGTGGCTGAGATCACTTCACCCTCTTTAGAGCGAACCTCCGCACCATTCGCACCAATGATAGGACATGTTAAACCAGCCTCAGCTAGAACGTAGATTGCCTCCTGATAAGACCTCCCCGTTGCCACGACAACCTCTATTCCTTGTGATTGTGCTTTTAAAATAGCTTCCTTGTTTTCTCGACTAATTTTTTGTAAAGAATTTAATAATGTTCCATCCATATCTGTTGCGATACACTTGATCATCCGGTTCACCTGCAATCATTTTAATTATTTCATCTTATCATAAACGGACAATTAGTAATCGCCTGATGCTCAAGCTAAATACTTACTGCCTTCGCGGACACTTAATGGGGCTAACACATTGCCCTCGATAAACGACTTCACTGAAGCCGGATTTGTCTTGGAATATTCCCGTAACGCCCAGCCAATCGCCTTTTGAATAAAAAATTCCTTGCTTTCGGCATTTTTTCGTATGTATTGGTAGAGCAACACTGCATTTGTCTTTTCTTTATATTTCAATTGAAAAAGAAGCGCGGCCCTTCGCAACCACAAATTATCATCACTCGCCCACACGTCAATCGTTTCTGCCACCACTTCGGGAAACCTTGCAGTAATTGCCCCAACTGCCTTTGGAGCAATGGCATCGACAGTATCCCACCATGATTTTGTAGTCACTAATGTCTCCATCAATGCCATATCACCTTTTTGCAGCTTATTTAGCGATTTTTCGAGATAAGCCAATGCTGTATATTGGTATTCTCGCTCCTCTTGCTCCCAAAGCCCCAATACGAATTCGTTGCTAAATGGCTCTTTTAAAACCCCTACTTCTTTAAAAAACTGCTTCTCAAGTTCCTTCCTTTCAGGGGATTTAATTCCTAAGAAGGGAAAGTGTCCTTTCATATAAGCTTCCATTTGTCCGGCATTAGCCCTGTTGCGGTTTTCTTCAAATATTTTTATTAACAAGACAATACGTGCTGGCACTAAACTCGCTCCTCTTAAGAAAATGGGAATCAACTATATCTAGTAATTCTACTATTTTCCAGTTTACCCTTTATATTTGTTAAGCGAATAAAGTCGAATCGTGATGACAAACTATCTATGAGCAATGAGGAAAGGAGTGATAACTGTGACAAAAAAGTTTAATAAAGGCAGCCAGAATCAAAATTCCCCGCGAGCAGGGCATGCCGAGGCTGAAATTGCCAATGAGATTGTCAGTGGCGATAACAGCAAGGGAAATAAACGCAACAATAAGGCCCAGAAAAAGAAAACAAATCCTCCAAGTTAAACAGGTGCCGGGATTTATCCCGGCACCCTTTTTGCTAGTCTACTTTACTTGCTGCTAAATCCCTTATTTCCTCTGCTATTTTACAATGTATGCCTTCCACGACTGTAAAATCCATGGCCGCAATGTAAATTTCCTCTAACTCATCATGCAACTGTTTGGCCTTAGTCAAAGAGGATGTTGCCTCAATCATTTTGCTTTTATAATTCATGGCGATTTTGCTGATACTATCGGCAAAAATTTCATCCGTTCCGGACGGGATTAATAATTCATACATATCAATAATTTCATCCCCGTCGCGGCTGGGGAAATATTCATGCGGAGCCGTACTATCAAAAATTGCCACTCCGAGTTCTCTGAAAATTACCATATCCAAGCTGTGTGGATCAAATCCACAATGATAAACCTCTACATCAAAACCTCTTGCTTCAGCTGCAGCAAGAAGCTGTTTCAACATCGTTGATTTTCCTGTTCCGGGGCGCCCTTTAATAAAGTACCGCTTCGGAATCTCTTCTGTTAAATTCGGGACAAAATCCACGGCTCCACTTGGTGTTGCGGCACCTAAAAACCGATGGCGGATATCTGCCTTTTTACTTAGCTTCATTTTCCCAAAGAAGGTATCTATTAATTTATTGGTTAATTGATTTGCTTTCTTAAAATCCATGCTGTTAATATAAATTTTTTCCCATTCATCGTGTATCTGCAACGCCTCATTGAATGTATCGTAAGCCTTGTGGAATGATTTATGAATTTGATTGGTCAACCTTAAAATCGTGTTTTTTTGAACAGCCAATGCTCGGGCATTCCACGCTTCACCAAGATTTATATATTCTTCGACCGCACCTGGTGCTTTCGGTTCAATCACATGTGGTGCTGTTCCATCAACAATCCCTACTTTTAAAGCTGGAATTAACACACCATCAATGGAATTGTTATCGGAAGAACAATGTAGAAATTCAATATCATAGCCTTTTTCAACCCACTCATTTCCGATTTTCTTCATTAGTGAAGATTTGCCTGTTCCAGGTCCACCCTTGAGAATAAATAACCGGTCTAGCCCTTGAAGATTTGAATCATAGAGGCTATGAAATCCCCGAGCTGTGTTCCCGCCGGCAAAATAATTTTTAATTTTCCCTGCCACCCATCAACACTCCCTTTATGTGACAATCGTAAAGTTATTTCCACACACTATCCTATGCTTTGGTCATTTTATAGGTGTATGCCTATAAAAATATATCCGAATTTCCATGTATTTTCTGTTTCGATTTCCACCGCCACAGAAATGCCATCAATTTTTCCATCGTGATTTCATAGGTCCTCCTGCTGATCACTGACCCCTTTTGCAGCAAGGATTCCCGGTGCAACGGCTATTTGCTCCATTTTAATCGGTCCTTTCACACCAACTTAAAGGCGCATTAGCGACAAGAAATTCGTTTACAGCATTGCATATTGAAAATACACAAAATCACCCGATATTTGTCACCCATTTGTCACTCTATTAAACCGCAATTATAGTAAACTAGAGTTAATAAATTGAACATCGGTAAAACACTATAAAGTTTTATTATTACTATTCAGAAGGTGCATATGTGAAATACCTTCAAAAAATAATTAACTCTTATACGAACACTTTCTTACTTTGCGACAAAGGATATTTAATTCAACATCGTCAAAAAAGAGGGATGTTCATTCAAAATAAAATGACTTGAGGTGGATTATATGAAATACGATTTAGTGTTATTACACGCCCCTAGTGTTTATGACTTTCGAAAAGACGCCCTGCTTGCTGGTCCAATTAGCGATGTTGTTCCTTCCTCGCCTATTTTTGAAATGTATCCTATCGGAATAACAAGTATTGCTGAGTATCTAGAAAGATATGGACTTCGTGTCAAGATCATCAATATCGCCAACCGAATGTTAATGAATGAAAACTTTGATGTTGAAAAGAAGTTAAAGGGTATCAAAACAAAAGCTTTCGGAATTGATCTCCATTGGCTGCCGCATGCACACGGTAGTATCGAACTTGCCAGAATTGTCAAACGGCTTCATCCTGAAGTACCAATGATTTTCGGCGGTTTGTCTGCCACCTATTACCATAAGGAGTTAATTGAATATCCGTGTATCGATTTTGTCATGCGTGGCGATTCAACAGAAAAGCTGATGCTTCTATTGATGAATAAAATTGAAGCAGGAAATACGCACTATGCAGACATTCCTAACTTAACTTGGAAAAAGGGCAGTGATGTTGGCTACAATCCGCTTACCTATGTACCAAAGGATTTGGATGACCTTGATGTGCCAGGTTATCGTTATGCAATCCGTTCTGTCTTTAAATATCGGAATTTCCTTGATCCACTTCCATACAACGGCTGGCTTCAATATCCAAATACCGCCTTACTTACAGCAAGAGGCTGTTCTCAAAACTGTCTGATCTGTGGCGGTTCAAAGGATGCCTATGATCAAAACTGTAACCGGAGTTCCCTTGCCTTACGGTCACCTGAAAAACTCGTCGAGGACATCAAATTCATTTCTCGCTTTAGCCGGGCACCGATTTTTATTCTTCATGATTTGCGCCAGGGTGGACGTGAATATGTGAAGGAGTTTTTTAGCCGCCTTAAGGAGCTTAATCTCAAAAATGAAGTCGTTTTTGAATTATTCCAATATGCGGATGAGGGATTCTTTAAACAAATGAATGATAGTGTTCCAAACTATAGTATTGAAATTACCCTTGAAACACATGATGAAAAAATCAGACGCTATAACGGAAAATTTAATTGTACGAATCCCAAAGTTATCGATACACTTAATTTCGCCTTAAAGCATGGCTGTAAAAAAATCGATTTATTCTTCATGGTCGGTATTCCCGGGCAGACGTATCAGAGCGTCTTACAAAACATTGATTTCTGTGAAACGATTCATTTAGCTTGTAATCAGGACAAAAGGATCTTTTACTTTGTTGCACCGCTTGCACCATTCCTTGACCCTGCCAGCCCAGCATTTGAAAACCCCGATAAACATGGTTATATAAAGCTTTGCCATACATTCGAGGATCACCGCACAGCGATTACTCAGCCTTCTTGGAAGCTTATGCTTAGCTATGAAACAGTCGATTTAACGCGTGATGATATTGTCAATTCAACCTATGAATCCGCACAATTGTTAAATGAATTTAAATTAAAATACTCGCTTATCGATGAAGCGGGTTACCTCGAAATCAAAGGAAAAATAGAAAAATCAATCGATTATATTAATAAGATCGATCATGTTCTAACCCTTCCTGAGGAACAGCGCGCAGGAGAATTCGCATTGATTAAAAAGGAAATTGAAGAATTAAATAAATATAGTATTTGTGGAAAAAATGAATTAAAGTGGGAAGTAAAAAAGAACTATGCTAACTTTTTCTCCCTTGCTTTGGTCGGGATCGAGCAGTTATATGAGGATTACGTTAACATCATTAGACATCGCTTAAGCCCAAAAAGACGCCAGCAGTTCCAGCTTGACTCCGAACAAACAAAAGTAAAAGTGTAATAAGAAAAACGTAAGGCCCCGTCTACCTGCGACAGGCTTATAACCCCGAGCCGATGGCGCCTTGAAGCTGGACAATTCTCAAAGTCAAAAATTTTATGTTTTTTAGGTAATTTAAAAAGGTGTTGGGGATCTAATCCCCCAACACCTTTTTTTGCCTTAGTCACCAAATTTCGATTTAATGCCCGCCTAAGTAGGCATTTCTGATTTGATCACTTTGACTAAGTTCTTCCGTCGTACCGGAGGCGACAATTTTTCCCGTCTCAATAACATAGGCACGGTCAGCAATTGATAATGCCATATTTGCGTTTTGCTCTACTAATAATATTGTCGTGCCCGTTTTATTGATTTCTCCAATAATCTTGAAGATTGTTTTCACTAACAACGGGGCAAGACCCATTGATGGCTCATCTAACAACAAGAGGCGCGGCCTGGCCATTAATGCACGTCCCATGGCAAGCATTTGCTGCTCTCCTCCCGATAATGTGCCTGATTGCTGTTTCCTACGCTCCTGCAAACGAGGAAATAGTTGAAAAACCATGTCGAAATCTTCAAGGATACCTTTTTTATCTTTTCGTAAATAGGCGCCTAATTCTAGATTTTCCTCAACCGTCATGTTTGCGAAAACACGACGACCTTCAGGTACTTGCGAAATTCCCCTCTTCACGATTAATTGAGGGACTTTGCCGGACACGTGCTCATCCTCAAATAAAATCTCACCATTCTTCGGCTTTAGTAACCCCGAAATTGTTTTTAAAAGCGTACTTTTACCCGCACCATTTGCGCCAATCAGCGTGACAATCTCCCCTTGATTGATCTCGAGTGACACTCCCTTTAATGCGTGGATAATTCCGTAGTAGACATTAATATCTTTTATTTTTAGCATTAGGAAACCTCCTCGCCGAGATACGCTTCAATGACTTTTGGATTATTTCTGATTTGCTCGGGTGTACCTTCGGCAATCAATTGACCGTGGTCAAGAACATAAATTCGTTCACACACGCCCATTACCAGAAGCATATCATGTTCAATTAATAGGATCGTTAACGAAAACCGTTCACGAATTAAGGAAATTAAATTCATGAGTTCTGCGGTCTCCTGTGGATTCATGCCTGCTGCTGGTTCATCTAGCAACAATAACTTGGGATTTGCTGCCAAAGCGCGGGCAATTTCAAGCCGGCGCTGCTGGCCATAAGGTAAGTTTTTAGCCATTTCATCCTTTACATTTTCAAGCTTAAAGATCTTCAAAAATTCAATCGCCTTTTCTTCCATTTCCTTCTCACCTGAAAAGTGGGAGGGGAGGCGAAGAATTGAACTAAACATCGAATGCTTGGCAAGGGAATGATAAGCAACCTTTACAT
>JAIMAD010000135.1 GCA_023512145.1 Bacillus sp. (in: firmicutes)
CCGGTGGACTTCCCCTATATCAAGCAGATGACTGAAATTCAAGACATCCAGGCCGGTCTCCGCGAGATGTTCCAGTATGCCGGCGATATTTGCGTCATTATGATAAACCTTCACCATATCGCCGAAGGATGAGAAGATCTGCTTCAGATACGGATGGGCGAATTCCATATAATCCAAGGGTGAGAGGAACCCCACGATATCATCGAGGACCATGATCCCTTCGACCCCGGAGAGGTTCTCGATCTGGGCCTCAAGCCACCGAATGACCGTCTCGGTGGTTATTTCCAGGAGCTTCTTCACCTGCTCCGGAAAGAGCTTCAGATCTATCATGAGTTCGGTAGTGCCGCGGAGGTGGGCCGCCAGCGTCAGCGGCCCCCGGGCGGCCACCATCTTAATGCAGGCGTCATCGTGCCCCCTCCCCTTCAGCTCCTTTTCTACGTACCGGTAGAGGTTCAAGACCAAAGGCATCAAACCGTCTTCGCGGGGGTTGGGCACCCTAAGCCGTGATACCTCCGTGATATCGTACATCATCGGGTTCACCGAAGGGGGGCTGTTCTCCCACCAGGTTATCCGGCAACCGAAGGCCGAAGGTTCCGTGGCCATCCCGTACTCCACCCAGAATCCCGGCAGAAAGATCACCTCCGGGAAGAGGGCCTCTATATGGAGATTGGCCCTGAGCCACTGGTCAGGAAGCGTGAAGTAGTCCAGATGAGAAAGGCCGACAAAACCCGGGAGCCACGGGCTGTCTACAATCAGCGCTACCGGCGCGGGTTCGAGGCTTACGCGGCCACCCTCATCTTCCCCGCCGCGCCGGACGGAGAGGGCCACTCGTTTGAAGTGCTCCCAAGTCTTGGAGGTCATCGGATCACCTTCTATACCTAGGTTATAAGTATAAGCAAACAACACTGAGTAAGCGTGGTTGTAGTCGGGCGTAACCTTCCCGGACTCGCCAATCTTCACTGTCTAAAGCAAGCTTCACGGATGATCGATTGCATGATGAGAAAAACGTAATTTTGCTATAAATGATATATTTTCCTCCCTTTTTCGTCACCGATCCCTGTCAGTCGATAAAAATATGTATTAATAACATCGCGCCACTCTTTTGCATGTTCAATTTGCATTTCTAGGCGCTTTAAAATATCCTTAAATCTTTGGTTGTCAATTTTGCCTTTTAAGTTGAGCCATCTTTCTTTTAACCCTTTTGCTTCTTCTACACCTTCAAAATGAGTATCATATATATGTTGAATCAAAGTTTTGCCGGATTTTAAGCGATAAGTATAAGGAACACGATGAAAAAATAGCAATAATTCTTCAGGACATGTCTCAATCGATTCGTACATCTCAGAATGAGGTGGACGATATTGCCCGACGAAGCCGGTTCCCGATTTGACGCTTCGATTAACACCTATGGCGAAACAGTCCGCCCGATGATACGTTCCCCATTTCTCATACTCATAGCCATCCACGTCGGGGCCGTAATGGGAACCGGGCTTAACCATCCATCCGATGCCAAGGGGGGCAGTATACTTCTCGTATATCCTCCATGAGCTTAATAACATCTCAGAGATAGTTTCAATAACCGTTCGGTCATTGGAGAAAGTCTGCTTTATCCATTCTTCGGTAATTTCTTTTACCGAAAGATCGGGGTTCCAGGCCAGACGCCCAAATCCATAAAGGTTTGCCTGGGCCAAATGGTGGCCCGTCCAGTTTGGATCATCACCTATATTTGAAATTCCCGCTATGCCACCATATTTTCGATTAAATAAAGAACCATCAATGATTACTTTTACCGTTGATCCTTTACCTTTGGCATATGTATCGAATTCAAGTACTTCTTTCCACATAGGAACCAAATAACATAAGTGTATCTGCTGCCCGGTGTACTCTTGGGTTATCTGCAGCTCGAGCATTTGATTTGTCCCCTCGAGTGCGCCGAAGAGCGGCGAGACCGGCTCCCTCACTTGGAAGTCCATCGGGCCATTTTTGATCTGGAGCACCACGTTTTCTTTGAACATCCCATCCAAGGGCTTGAAGACGTCGTATGCGGCCCGCGCCCGGTCGATGGTCGTATCACGCCAGTCCTGGAGCTTATAGACGAAGCAGCGCCAGATCACTATCCCGCCGAAGGGTTCTAAGGCTTCGGCCAGCATGTTGGCCCCGTCGGCTTGGGAGCGGCCGTATTGGGAAGGCCCTGGATTGAACTCCGAGTCGGCCTTGACCAAGAATCCGCCGAAATCGGGGATATAACTATATATTTCGGCTACTCTATTCTTCCACCATTCTTTTACCTGGGCATCAGACGGGTCGGCGGTCGTGAGCTCTCCTAAGTATATTGGACTGGCAAAATTAACACTTAGAAAGACTTTTATGCCATAACTTCTAAATATAGCGGCAATCTCTGCTATTTGCGACAGATATTTCGAAGTAAGAAACTTAATTTCATTCTTTTTTACATTTACATTATTTATGACTACCCCATTTATCCCGATTGATGACAATAATCGTGCATAATCTCTAATTCTTTTATAGTTTTTGATGATTCTATTATTTCGGTAAAAAATAGAACGTCCGGCATAACCTCTCTCAATACTTCCGTCTATATTGTCCCAATGGTTAATTATTCTTAACAAATTTCTTGGATTTTCATACATATTTAGTTTAACTATCTGTTCTTTGCGGATCATAAGTTGCAACAATTTATAAACACCATATAATATTCCTTTGTCAGATTTCCCGGCTACTAGAATATAACTATTGGCAGCTTTTTCTACTGTCTTTATCACAAATCCTTCTTCCTTAAGCTGGACTTTTTCCTTTTCGTTCAAGATATCATCAACAAAAGGAGAACTTCCAATGAGACCTAAGACAATAAAGTGCTGTGTATGCGGGGAATCGCTGACAGAGACTCTTATTCCAAGCATATTTCTTGCGGCCTTATATATTTCGTCTAGGGCAGATTGAATTATCGGCGTCAATCTAGTGAAAACAACCTCCGAAAACCATTTTTGATATTCTTTAAGCAAAATAAAATCATCGATTCTTTTATATCTTAGCCAACAATCGTATCCGTTATCTATATATCCACGTGCCATTCATTATTTCCTCCTGACTAAACTATTAGTTTAACATGGTAATCCAAGGTCCATCCAACACGTGACCTATGTACAGTGAATGTTGCGTCTCACACTTTAAAATAGCTCCTTAATTCTTCATGGAATGGCAATGCCATAATTTTATCTAAAACTGCTTGAACTTGTTCGAAAGATCTTGTTCTTGGATCTCTTACAAGTATTTCTTCAAGTACTTTTTTATCTTTACTAATAAAAGCTTCTAATGCCCACTCCATCCGTAAAATTCTCGGCATTAAATACATTTTTTTAATTCTTTCAGTCAGATCTGGCACTATTTTTTCTGGATAAAGACCATTTCTATCTACAATAACGGGTATTTCTACTACCACATCATCTGGAATACCTGAAATTATACCCTTATTCAATATATTTAATATAAGTCTTGCCTTATTTCCCCCTGTAATTGCATTTATAAAAGGAATATGTTGTTCTCCACTCATCTTATCTTTTGTAAATATCGTTGGATACTCATCTGTTAATTTTATACTTGGATCCTTTTCTACCCTTTTTGCTAACTCTATAAGTTTTTCCTTAGTTTTTCTAAGTTGATTATGAAACTTAGGTCTCTCTACTTCGTTATCTATTCCACCGAATTTCCCATACCATTTCTTCTTTGTTTTAAGATTATAATTATACTTCCAAGTTCCATTCCTACATGTATCCCCTATAGGTAACATTCCATAAAATTTATACATATCTATAACTGCAGGACTCAATTGAATATCCCAAGGGCTTTTCGACTCCCATTCATAAGACTTTTCTTCTATCCATTTATCAAGTAAAGGATAGGCCTCCTTTTCTTTATAGAGAAATCTATTTAGCCATATTCCATGATTAACTCCTGCAACTTGCCAGTCTATTTCCTTAGAATCTAAACCTAAAGTTTTAAAAACTTCAAATATTCCTCGAAATCCGTGACAAAACCCAATAATTTTTACATCAGTTTGTCGTGAAATGAGTTGAGTTATTTCGAAAACAGGATTAGCAGTTTGTAAAAGCCAGGCATCAGGACATAATTTCTTCATAATATGTGCAATTTCAAGAGCAAGTTTTAAATCATAATAAGAAAATAGAAAATAAGAATAAGTTGAAACCATGTTAAATTCTTGACTGTCTATTCCACGATAATATCCATATCTTTCACTGATTTTGTTTATTATCTCATACTTTTTAAATCCATCATTATGGCTTAAAGGATAAGGAAGTGCTGTATTTATAACAAAATCTGCACCTTCAAGAGCCTCTTCCATATTCATAGTTTTTTCAAACTTTAACTGCGCATCTAGCTCTTCTGCATACTTTTTGGCAAGAATATAAATAGCATCAAGTCTTCTTTCGTTAATATCCATCAAACATATAAGTGAATCGGATAATCTCTCTGTTTTTGCAATATCTCCAATTAACTCCAAAGAATACCTGACACTTCCTGCTCCAATAATTGATATCTTCACCATTATTTAATCTTCTCCTTTTTTATTTAAAGAAATCTGAGAATATACTTCACCATAATATTTTCTATCCTCAAAATCACATGACGTAACCATAAGTGTTTTATCATGACTATGCTCTTAACGCATTAAGTCTTGCATGATCTGCATTACTCGGGGCATTAACCAGACCATCGAAAAGAGCCCCGAATTCACCTACCCATCCTGGAAGATTCCGATTCAAGATCCAACTATTTCTCTCAAGAAATATCTTTTCCATCCAATTCGGGTCAGCATATATATTTCCAACCTCTCCTGGATATCTTCTTGCATTATGTGTAACAATAGTATAATTATGCGAACTATAAACAATATTATCGTCAAACGGCTCATCTAAACCATCAAACACCTGAGAATAACGATTCCCTTCGAGAAAAATGATATGTTTACGATCTACAGTTCTTATAGCCTCAACCCATTCGCGATAAAGTCTGTTTAGAATCTCAATATTAGGTGCATTAGGTTCATTAAGAAGATTATAACCTGCAACCTTGGGCTCATTTTTGTAATAGTTAGCTATATATGTCCATAAATTCTTCACACGTTCTTGAAAATGCCTGTTTACCCAAAGAAGGGAGAAACCATAAGGATTATCAGAATGCCATCCTTGGTTTTGCCACCCAGGTGCAGCGTGTAGGTCAAGGATGATGTATATCCCATACTTTTTAGCCCATTCAATGGCGCGATCAAGATATAAAAAACCAGAGGAAAGATATTTGCCCGGCTTCATATCGCTTTCAAAATGTCTATAGTTAAAAGGAATTCTTACAACATTAATTCCTATTTCAGCCAAGAATTTGAAGTCTTCTTCAGTGATAAAGGATTCTAAGAAACTTTTAAAAAAGTTTCGTATCGTTCCTCGCCGAGCTCGTCTCTTATGGCCTTGCGGAGTGTACATTCAGCCCCAGGATAACCTGTAATAAAATTCTCCATGTTGAGCCAACCTCCGAGGCATACACCTCGAAGGAATATCCTGTTTCCACTCTCATCTATGAGATGTCTTCCTTTAATCTTAAGAAACCCTGTTCCCATCGAAAAACCTCCTTGGCTCTTTTCTAAATAGTTGACTCAACATTGTTTATAATATTATAATACAATTGTTTTGCTAAATTAATCATGTTGCAAAAACAAAATCAAAAGCTTTGGTTTCACTTCTCCCTGATCCATATCAAGTATTAATGGTTTCATCATTAAGCTATTAATTGCGGATTTATTCTTTAATTCCTGTAAGAGCAATCCCAGTAGTGAAATATTTTTGGCCTAAAAGAAAAATTATTATAGTAGGAATTAAGGCTATCGCTGAAGCTGCCATCAACTCATTCCACTGAGCTCCAGTAAGCTGTTCTCCTTGGAAAATAGCTAAACCTACTTGTAAAGTACGTTTTCTAGGGTCAGTAAGCACTATTAAAGGCCACACAAGAGCATTCCATCTACTCATAAAAGAGAATATTGACACTGTAGCCAGTGCTGGTTTGGACAGAGGAAGTATTATTTGAGTAAATATTCTAAGCTCTGAACATCCATCAACTCTTGCCGCATGAATAAGTTCATCAGGAAGCATGGAGAAAAACTGTCTAAATAAGAACATATAGTATCCATTAACAACTCCTGGTAGAATCAATCCTAAAAAGGTATTTATAAGCCCAATACCCCCCCTACCAAATAAGTTATTGCCTCCTGCAAGCGGAAAATTTTTCACTATAAGAAAAAGAGGAATCAATATAGAGAAAAACGGAAGCGTCATAGTAAATAAAACAATCATAAATAATAAATCTTTTCCAGGAAATCTTAATTTAGCAAATACGTATCCTCCAGTAGAACAAAATAAAACAGTTAAAAATGTTCCAATAACCGCAAAGATTATTGTATTTTTAAAGTAACAATTAAAATTCGCTCGGCTCCAAGCTATTTGGTAGTTTTTTAAGTTAAAAGAAGACGGGATAAAACGAGGTGGATATTCATAGATTTGCCCGATTGGTTTTAAAGATACACTTACCATCCATAAAAAAGGAAGTATCATTGTGATGGAGACAAGTAATAACATAAGATATAAAGAAAACCTATAAAATAGAGGTTTATTTTGTACCATAATCTTTTGTCCTCCTTCAGACTTCAAAAAACCGACCAAAAATTTGTTATTTTATTCTTCTTTAGCTATTTTTTTAATATAAAATATCGAAAATATAAATACTAAAATGCCTAGCAGTACAGCTAAGGCAGATGCATTTCCAAACTCAAGACTTTTAAAACTTCTAGCATAAATAAGATAAGCTAAAGTTAAAGTAGAATTCACTGGGCCTCCTTCAGTCATTCCATAAATTTGCTCAAAGGCTTGAAATGCATTTATAGTAGAAGTGATAAATATAAAAGTAGTAACTGGTTTTAATAGTGGTATGGTAATATACAGGAACTTATACAGAAAATTAGCCCCATCCATTTCTGCCACTTCATAAAGCTGTTCAGGAATTCCTTGTAATCCTGCTAAATATATAACCATATTGTAACCAACTCCTTTCCATACCGACATGAATATAATAGCAAGCATGGCAAATCTTACATCACTTAGCCATTGTTGAGATTTTATACCTAAAAAGCTTAGCAAATAATTCAGTAGTCCGCTTGGGGACGGGTCATATATAAATTTCCACACAAATGCTGCTGCCAACATTGGGGTAACCACAGGTAAATAAACTATGTTTCTAAAAAAAGCTCTTCCTCTTAAAGATTGATTAAGTAATACAGCTAATAACAAGGCCATTATAATGTTAAAAATTACCGTTCCTATGGCGAAATAAATAGTGTTAAATAAAGCTTTTATAGCTAAAGGATCATTGATTATATATTTATAATTCTCTAGTCCAACCCATTTAGGTACATTAAATCCGGAATAATCAGTAAAGCTCAGATATATACTCATTTTTACAGGGATTATAGTAAAAATGAAATAGAAAATGAAAATCGGTAATAATAATATGTATGCTGAATACATCTCTCCTTTTAATAACTTACTCTTTTGCCGCATTCTTTAACCTCCTTAAAAACAAATAAAAGTAACTTTCAGTTTCTATCTAGGTTAGTTTAAGCGACCTGTCATTTTTCCTTAAGGATAGTAATTTTTGTGCTACTGCATAACGAAAGTTTTAGTTTCGTTGAAGAAGCCCACAAAGAAAAGAGGCTATTACAAAAAGCACTACAAATATGGTGCATTCAGAGAGAGGAGAAGAAAAGTTTCTCCTCTCTCTGAATTTTTTCTGATAGATTATCTCCCTTTCTGGAGAATTTCATTTACTCTTTTAGTCATATCGTCAAGAGCCTTCCGAGGAGTTTTCATGCCTCTTAATGCAGCACCAAATTCTTCTCCCATTATTCTTCCTATCTCTTCTCCGTCCCTATGCCAATGGTATATAGGTGATATCATTGTTTGACCACTAGTAGCAACTTTTGCAAGTTCGACCAAAAAACGGTCTTCTTGATAGATCTTATACGCAGGAGTGACAGGAGGTAGCCGTAGAATATCGTTGAAAGGAGGAAGTGTGCCATATTTTCCTTGGTATAATAATGCTGTGGCTTCTTTTGAAGCATAAGCTTTACATAATTTCCATGCTAGATCTTTTTTCTTAGTAGTTATTGGAATAAATGCACCGTCTCTACAAACTCCCGTTAATACAGGTTTTTTGCCTTTCGGAGCAGGCAAGAGAGAAAAGGCAAATCTAAATTTTGGATATGCCTCGGGACGGAACATAAATGCATCATTTGATTGCGTAATCCACATAGCTGCATATCCAGTAACAAATGCTTGCTCGTTTTGAGCAGAGATGGCTACACCCTCTTTATATAAGTTAACTATATCGGTTAAACCTTGTACCCCAGCCAAACTATTAAGAGTAAGTTTCTTGACATCATGAGTATACTCATTTACATCTCGAGCTCCTCTATTATATAAAAACATAAGTATATAATCGGGATATTCCGAAATCTGAATTCCCCGTTGAATAAATTCGCCTTTTTCATTCTTTTTGGTGAGTTTCCTGGCAAGTGCAATAAATTCTTCAAGAGTTTTAGGTATACTAGCACCTTCTTTTTCTAATATATCAAGGTTGTAAAATACTCCATAAGGAACTAAATTATGGGGAAGTGCATATATCTTGCCCTGCCAAATATGAGCAGCATTTAAAGCTCCATTTATATAGTCATTTAGATTTATTCCATCTGGCCCTTTAATATATTCATCTAAGGGAATAAGCATGCCTCTAGATGCAAAACGAGGAGCATAACCAAACCTTATAACATCAGGTGCAGTTCCAGCGGTTATAGAAGTAACAATTTTTTCCATAAATTGTCCCCATGGAATTCCTTCATATTCTACTTTAACGCCAGGATTTTCTTTCTCAAATTTCTCAAATATTATTTTTCGATAAGGATCTCTAAGAGGAGCGGCAACATCCCATATTTTTATAGTATTTTGTTCCTCGCCTTTTAATGGCTCGGTCATTATAAATATTAACGTAAATATTAAAACTACCGCAAAAAATTTTTTCATTTGTCATTTCTCCTTTCAAATTTTAGTTAATCGGAAACATAACTATCTAATCTAACACTTTCTATAGCATATTCCTCCCTCCTCGCTTTATATTTTCTGGTAATGAGGTCTTTGAAAAGTCCAGAAGGTGACCAGATGCGCTAATGTATAATGATTTTTAAACTTCTTCGTTAAGATAACCTTGTTTAACTAATTTTTCACAAATTAATCAAACCAAAGTTCAATTTTTTCTTCACTCCCTTCGCCATTATATTGTAATATAATATGTCCACTCCCAAAATCAGAATGTGCCCATACACTATTAATTAAGGGATAGTCTTTTAATTTAATTGGGGTTCCATTTACAGTAGGTTTAATGTCCCATCCCACAATAAATTCTCCAATTGAAGGAGATACATAAAGTAGACTTCCTTCTTTCTCTATTATCTTTGCTAATTTTAATGCTTTTATAAATTTATCAAAAGAACCCCAATCAGCTTCGCGCCCACATTCTACAAGCCAAATATTATCAGGAGTATAACAAACTAGTTCTCTACCAGCATATGGTCCATATTGCCCCAAAGATATCCCATTCTGTGAAAAAATACCAACATAACCATGCCTTACTCGCGCAAACAACCAATTCTTTTCAAACCTAATCTCATCAAATTTTACTGGTTCAAAGAAGCAATGAGTCATCCATGAGAATCCATTTTGGCGCCAAATTAATGCCAATACATTACGATATTGTATTACTCGAGGAAGAGTTATATTCCCTGACCAATAATCAGGACGTAAGCCAGGTCCTTCGCCAGAAGTAC
>JAIMAD010000012.1 GCA_023512145.1 Bacillus sp. (in: firmicutes)
AATCAATGCACCCATTAACATCAGAACGCCTGAAAGCTGATAGACAAACGGGTCAAACGGGAGCACTTTGATAAAGGTCCCCTCAAGTTTTGGACCAATATAATCGTAGGCACGATAATAAGCGGTTGAAATAACGATGATTGGTAAAATCGAACCAAGTATACCCAACCATAATCCTTCTAAGAAAAATGGCCAGCGAATAAAGGAATTCGTTGCACCTACTAATCTCATAATCTGAATTTCTCTTTTTCTAGCAATGATTGTGATTTTAATCGTATTCGAGATTAAGAAAATAGCGGTAAAGAGCAAGCCAATGATTAATACAACCCCGACATTACGGCTCGCATCAATAAACTCAAATAGTTTTTCAACCTGGCCCTGACCATACTTTACCTTGGCAACATAGTTCACCTTTTCGACTTTTTCAGCCACAATCATCGTATCTTCCGGATTTTTCGTTTTTACGATAAATACATCATTTAACGGATTATCCTGTTCAAATAGCTTAAAGGACTTACCTTCCTCACCAAGACTAGTAACTAAATTATCTAGTTCTTTCTCCTTTGGCGAGAGGATGACACTCTTCACTTCAGGAAATGCTTCAATCTGACTTCTTAATGTTTGCTGATCTTTTTCGTTTGCAGCAATATCGATGTGAACACGAATTTCCACGTCATCTTCAATGGTTTGTGCCACCCTGTTAAGATTCATCATAATGACGAAAAAGACACCAACTAAAATTAATGTAACGGTAACAGCACTAACAGATGCAAAGGTCATCCAGCCATTCCTGCTAATATTCTTTAAACTATCACGACCGTGACGGCCAATTGTTCTAATTTTCATATCCGTAATCACCTCTTTGATCATCACGAACAATTTTTCCACCTTCAATGGCAATAACGCGATGCTTTAACCTATTAACAATTTCCCTATTATGGGTTGCCATAATAATCGTTGTACCTCTTGCATTGACTTCTTCAAAAATTTTCATGATATCCCATGATGTTTCCGGGTCGAGGTTACCAGTAGGCTCGTCCGCAATCATTACCTTTGGTGAGTTAACAATGGAGCGTGCAATTGAAACACGCTGCTGCTCCCCGCCGGACAACTCGGTTGGCAGCATTTTTATTTTATGCTTTAAACTAACCAGATCAAGAACTTCCATGACTCGTTTTCTAATTACCTTCGGCGATGCTTCGATGACTTCTAATGCATAGGCCACGTTTTCATAGACAGTTAGTGATGGTAGCAGCTTGAAGTCTTGAAAGACAACGCCAAGATTCCGCCTAAACAAAGGAACTTTCTTCATCTTTAATTTAGCGAGGTTTACGCCATTCATTGTAATGGTCCCTGTGGTTGGTACTTCCTCACGGTACATCATTTTAATGAATGTTGATTTCCCAGCACCACTTGGTCCAACGACATAGACAAATTCACCTTGGTTAATTCGGACGTCTATTCCATTAATAGCTGTGACACCATTTGGATACTTTTTATATACCTCTATCAGTTCTATCAATATATTTCACCTTCAATTAAGGGTTCTCGAATTGTGTATTCGACAATAATCCTTTTTTATTTTCAAAATAAATCAAAATAACAAATAATATGTGCATAATTTCGCATGTTCTTATTATACCATCATAAATAGCTAAAAAAGGTAGCAATTTTATTACAGTTTCTTTGCAAAGAATACAAAAATGCAAAAATTTATCCTTTCATGTGATATTCCTTAGAAAGCAAGGTCTTCTTTCTAGGGATATCAAGTTCCATAATAGTAAATTAAAAAACGCTCTGCCATTTTTCAGCAGAACGTTTTTGGGTCTGTTACTTTTTAGCTGCAAGCCATTCCGCCACTTTGTCAGCGTCATCGCCAGTTGCTACGTTCGCAGGCATTCCGCCTGGTTTACCATTTTCAATAACCGCTAAGATATCATCTTTAGACAGCTTTGCACCAACCTTTGTTAAGTCTGGTCCATTGGCACCCGTAAGATCTGCGCCATGACAGCTTGAACACTTTTGATCATATATCTTTTGTCCTTCACTACTGCTAGCGGTGTCCTTATCATCAGCACCACCTCCACATGCAGCAAGTCCCATAACCAAAGCAGTTCCCATCAATACTGTAAGTAGCTTTTTCTTCATAGCTAAACCCCCTTCAGAAATAAATACCATCAATGTACTATTATACCATTGTTATGACCTTTTGAAACCTTCACCCAGCACCTCAGCTGCGTCCATAACGACTATGAATGCCGATGGGTCAATAGTCTGAACCAATTGTTTCAATTTTGTGAACTCCGTTTGATCGACCACGCACATAAGAACGGGCCGTTCATGGTCCGTAAAACCCCCATAGGCAGATAGTTTTGTCACACCACGATCAATTTTATTTAAGATTCCTGCGCGAACTTCCTCTTGTTTACTAGTAATGATCATCGCCATTTTCGAACTACTTAAGCCTATCTGAACGAGATCAATGGTTTTGCTTGTCACATATAGGGCAATCAACGCATACAATCCCTTTTCAATATCAAAAACGATGGCTGCAGCTAGGACGATTAATCCATCGATCATCACGACACATCTGCCAAGTGTAAACCCAGTATATTTATTGATAATCTGGGCGGCAAGGTCGGTCCCACCGGTTGAACCATTTCCCCGGAAGACGATACCCAGTCCGAGCCCAACACTAATTCCACCGAACAAAGCAGCGAGCAAGGCGTCATGTGTCCAAGGTACTAAATCCTTGGTAAAAAAAACGACCAACGGCAGAAAAATAGTTCCAACTAGCGTTTTTAGCCCAAAATTCTTTCCTAAAAAAAAGACTCCAGCAAAAAAAAGCGGAATATTAAATGCCCATTGAACATAGGCAGGTTCCCACCCAAGCACTGTTTTTATAATCGTGCTAATTCCGCTTACGCCCCCCGAAGCCACTTGGTTTGGTAGTAAAAAAACGTTAAATGCCAAACCAATAATTGCAGCACCAATCAGCACAAACAAAAAATCACTAGCTATTCTCAATTTAGGGTATGTTTGTGTAAATTTACTTACTATATTCATCTAGTTATGCTCCTTAAAAAAAGTCTTTCTGCAACAATCAACCGAAAGTGAGTATAGCACGGGGAAAATATGGTGTAAATGGCACTAGTTTGACGCGATAATGTGGTAAATTCATTAATAACGTCTGCTATTGATGTAAATTTCATGACAAACAGAGCTTGGAGAAACAGTAAAAACCTTTGCCGACACCAGGTGGGCAAAGGTTTTTACTGTTATTATGAAATTCTTGACCGTAGGTATGCATCAATAAATTGGTCTATATCCCCGTCCATAACAGCCTGAACATTTCCACTTTCGGTACTAGTCCGGTGGTCTTTCACCATCGAATAGGGATGGAAAACGTAAGAACGGATTTGGCTGCCCCAGCCGATTTCCTTCTGCTCGCCACGAATTTCCAAAAGCTCCTGTCCCTGCTTTTCGATTTCGAGTTGATACAACTTAGCTTTAAGCATTTTCAGTGCTGCCTCACGGTTTTTTAATTGCGAACGTTCTGCTTGGCAGGTAACAACAACTCCAGATGGAAGGTGAGTAATTCGAACGGCTGAATCAGTCGTATTGATATGTTGCCCACCAGCTCCTGTTGCGCGGTACGTATCAACTTTCAAATCCTCTGTACGAATATCAATGTGAATTTCATCAGTGAATTCTGGCATAACTTCACACGATACAAAAGACGTATGGCGACGGCCCGAAGCATCAAAAGGTGAAATTCTCACAAGGCGATGAACACCTTTTTCTGCCTTCAGATAACCATAAGCATTATGTCCTTTAATGGCGAGCGTCACACTCTTGAGGCCTGCTTCATCACCAGAAAGGTAATCAAGCGTTTCCACCTTAAAGCCCTTTTTCTCGGCCCAGCGGGTATACATTCGGAGCAGCATCAAGCCCCAATCCTGTGATTCTGTTCCGCCAGCACCAGGATGAAGCTCCAAAATCGCATTATTTTTATCATACTCCTCACTTAAGAGAAGCTGTAGCTCAAATTGATTTAAGCGACTCGTTAGCTGCAAGAACTCTTTCTCGAGCTCTACCTGCAGTTCCTCATCGTTTTCTTCTTTAACAAGTTCATACGTCAATTCCAGGTTTTCAAAACTCTCAAAGAGATTATGAAACTCATGGGCCTGATCCTTCAAGTCATTTGCTTCGCTGATGACCGCCTGGGCCTTCTCCTGGTCATTCCAAAAGTCGGGCCTTAACATCACATCATCTAGCTCAGCTATTCTGGCTTCTTTATTTTCAAGGTCAAAGAGACCCCCTAAAGTCCGTTAATTTCGTAGCCATCTTTTCGAGTTCATTTCTTACTTCTGCTAATTCCATTTTCGTCACCTCTATAAAAAATAAAAAAATACGTCCGGTACCACACTTTATGCTAATACCACTTTTCAGTTCTTATCCATTATAGCGCGATGACAGCACAAAATTCAAAGTTTGACTATAAATAGGTATGAAATTTTCCAAAATGACACCTTTCAACATATAAATAAGTTTGGATAAGCCTGCACGATTCTAGCAAAATTCCTAAGTATTTATACATATGTCTTGGTCAAAAATGGTACTATTAAATGAGAATGGCATGGATAAAATGAATTTAGTAAATCAGCCTATGATACATATAATACCGCGACACTTATTTAAGGAAGACATCAAGACAAATGGTGTATCAATATATGCAGTGTAAAAAACAAAGGAAATGAGTAAAAAGCCGAGAGGAATGGAAGGAGTAGAAGAGTATGGAGAATATAAGCCGGAATAGTCTTTGTCCGTGCGGGAGTGGGAAAAAGTATAAGGTATGTTGCGGGATAAATGAAGCTGTACCGATTACCGATATGATTGAAAGCGAGATTGACGAGTTGCAAAAGCATGTCCTTCATTTTGCTACCTATCATTATGGACACGAAATACACGAGGATTTTGAGGACTTGAGAGAGAACATTGACATCGATAATGAACAGGAACGGGAATTCTATGAGTTGATTCATGCGATTTGGTTTACCCTTTTTGAAGAATTAGAAGATGGGGACACGATTATCGAGAAATTTATTGAGGTTGAATCAGGAAAAATTAAACGGTCGAAGTTACGGCAAATTTTACATACATGGACAGATGCAAGAACGGTTGCAGGAAAGGTAATTAGTGTCGACAATAACAAGCTGACCTTGGAAGATGGCTTAACATTAGAAAAAGTGACTGCCGTTATTGCCAATGTCCCAGTTACGGTTGAAGTTGGTTCATTCTTCATTGGCATCCTTGTGCCATACGAACAAAATTATGTCTTTTTTCCAACACCCTTTGATTTACCAGATTTAACACCTGATCAGGCCTTTTCCTATATTGAGGATAGCAGCTTCGAGGCAGAATATGAGTCACCCCAGGAATATTTGACTGACTTTTTCTTGGAAGTCTTGAGTGAGCTCCCGATGGTAGGCGGCCTGCTTGAAATTGATGAAATGGAATGGCCGGCACCTATATATAAGGAAGTGGCTGATCTCTTTAAGGAAAAGCTGACCAATCTTGTCCCCGCACCAATTGTGGACACAGGGATAATTCTTTGGTTGAATTTTTGCCAGAAGAAGCAAAAAAGGATTCAAAATCCAAATCTTTATGTTGCAGCACTTCATTATTTACTGTCAACAATAGCACCAATGGAAAAAACGTATACCCAAAAGGAACTAGCCAAGTTATATGGCGTTTCAACAGGTTCGGTGTCTTCCATTTTTACGGAGCTTGAATTCGAATTATCTGAGGAGATTACTGAACTAATCGGGTTGGTTTATGGGGATGATGAACCCCCTTCTGTGTCATCGCTTGGTTTGGGATCTGTAATCGAATTCCCTAAAAGCCAAATCCCGATGGCGGTTGAAAAAGGAAGAAAAGAAGGCGCGCAGGAATCAAATGTCCAGACGCTCCCAAGCTCGGCTAAGACACATAAAAAAACGAAAGGCCCTGCCCAGAAAGTATCCAGACGTGACGAAGAACGGGCCAGAAACTTAATCTACGATGCCATGCAAGCAGAGGGTAAACAGCGGTTTAGACTGGCTGAAGAAGCATTATCACTTAATCCTAATTGCGTCGATGCCTATGTCATCCTAGCTGAAAAAACAAAAAGCCTAGAAGAAGCAATCCTCCTTTATGAAAAGGGAATTGAAGTGGGTGAAAGAGAACTCGGTAAAGCCTTTTTCACAGAAAACAAAGGCTATTTTTGGGGCCTAATAGAAACAAGACCGTTCATGCGGGCGAAGCTCCATTATGCCGAGGCATTGTCACAGTTAGAAAAAAGGAACGAGGCCCTGCAACAATATGAGGAACTGCTCGCGTTAAATCCGATGGATAACCAAGGTGTCCGATACTCCTTGTTTGTCGCCTACCTGGATTCTGACAAATATAAAAAAGCACGCACCTTGCTAGAACAGTACGAAGAGGCTTCAGCACAAGCGGCGTACAACGAGCTCTTGCTTGAGATTTCCGAAAACGGCTTCACAGCGCAGGCCTCTAGGTTGCTGAAGAAAGCAAAAAAAATGAACAAGCATGTGAATTCCTACCTAACTGGTAAAAAACGACTTCCAGCCTATCCTCCTGACTATTACAGCATGGGTGATGAGGACGAAGCGATTATTTATGCAGACATGCATTTGCATTTGTGGGGAAAGATTGCGGGACTCAAGGAATGGTTGAAAAGCAATAAATAAATGATTCCATCTAAAAAACGAGCGAGGGATTAATTCCCCGCTCGTTTTTTGTACTTCCATCTTAAGGTGTTCCTTGAGGTGGCGATTATGCCTCACTCATTGCTTTGTCTGCAGAAGTCCGCCCGTTCCATGGCAAGTGGAACATTCCCTTGTGTCGGTATCGTTGTGTCCAGCACGCATTCTCTTCATTTCCTAATCAATCATAAAATAAAAAAGACCCTCACCTTAACTAAACCCTAATGGGGGTCACTTATATAAAGGGAGGGGAAAGCATTCAGACTGGAAATTCAAATCTTAATGCTTGAGTCTACTTCCCACTTGCTAAAAATCCCACTCACAGTAAACCTAGTGAGGGGCTACCTCACTTTCTATGTTAGTGTTTGAATGACAGTTTGTACACTGGGAGTGTACTGCTTCATGGATAGGCTTCGTGTGACAGGTTTGGCAGGCTGTATTCCCACTATCAATGGCGTTGACTACGATTGGATCAAGGCTATCATGACAGGAAGAACAATTTATATCTCTGTTTTTATGCTCAATAGTTAACGTATTACTGTGACAGCCTGTACAGTTATCAGATATTTCATTGTAAACATGGAGGTCATCATGGGACGCCTCACCATGGCAAGCTGAACAGGATGGGTTTTTATCCTTAATAGCTAGAACCACTTTGGTATCCGTACTTTGGTGGCAGGTATTACAGGTGATAAGATTGCCTTCATTATCAGTTCGACCTTCACGTGCATGTTCGTGTGTTAGTGACTGAGCATGACACTTTGTGCAGGATTCATCTGAGGTCTTATGAAGTTCAGGGATGTCGTGGTTGTTAAGAAGTCTGGAAGGGATTACTAGACTAACTCCATAGCCTTTCACCTGAGATCCTGGCTGGTGGCAGACGATGCAATCATAGATTTCACGATTATCTTTTATTCTAATTGGAAATTTTGGAACATAGGTCTTCGCTTGATACTTAATGGTTGGTGTTGAACCGTGCGGCGCATATCCATATCTGCCGCCAACAACAAGATCCTCATGACACTGGCTGCATCCAGCCTCGACGGTGACATAGTTATGACAGTTTTCACATTTATTCCTTGAATGTGTACCGCCGAAAGTTAACTTTCCACTATGCACGTTTTCCAAAACCCCATTGGAATAAGGAAAACTTGTGGCTGTATGGCAGGCTGAACAACTTTGATAATTAGAGTCCTTCATATCAGGATATTTGTTGGTATAAAACTTCCACTCCCTCGATTCCGAAAGCTCCGGTGAGGCTGAGACTGTTAAGTTAACCGTTTGATAACTTTCATTTTTCAATGGTTCTGTCGGGGTATAGGTTACTTTACCCGTAATGGCATCATAATCAAAATTGACCGTTTCTCCATTAACTATTAACGTAATCTGTTCTGCTTTTACCGAACCACTTGGGGATTTAACAACAGCTGATATAACAGGTTTTAAATCCGTAACCCCGTATTTTATTGGTGATTCATCCGAAACAACCGGTTTAGAGGCAACCGTAAAATTCCAGCTGTGGGTTTCTTTATTACCAAGTTTGTCTTCGGAGAATAATGTTAAGGTGTGGTCACCATTTGGAACGATTCCTTCATAGGTAATATAAGCAACTTTTCTAGAGCTGATGATATAGTCGTCATAATAGTCAAATTCGCCCTCATACCTAAAATTCATATTTAATGGGACCCCATCTAATGTAAGGGAAACATTATCCTTTATATCAACTAAATCTTTTAACTTTATATTTACATTTAATTTTCCATCGGAAATAACGGCTCCGTCTTTCACACCATATACGACTTCTGGCGCTAGCGAGTCAACAACAAAACTCCAGGTTTTAGTTCCCATACTAATTGGAATAGAACTATCCTTTGCCTCAAGGACAGCTGTATAATTCCCCGATGGGAAGTTATTACTATAGTTTATTGTTCCATCACTTTGGTTGTTTGTTGCATTAACATAGCTATTGTTAATTTTCAGTTTCACAGTTGCCCAGTCAACAGTGGTATTGTCAATTACCTTTGCGGATATCTGATTTACTGCTGTTTGTTCACTTTTGTCAGCAGGGCTTATGTTGGTAAACTTCGGTGCCTCTGCTACTGTAAATGTCCATGTATCACTAAGGAGGTTTGGTGGACTTGCTTTATCGTAAATGCTGACTTCAATAGTATTCACACCATCTTTTAGATTAGATGCATCAAAACTGATAGTTCCTTCCTTTCGGCTTTCAATCCGATAAATCTGTCCTTCGTAATAGTCATCCACCCATCTTCCCTTATACAAAAAAGAAGAATTTACGGGACTCCCATTTACAATCATCTTTACGCTTGTGCTGTCTAACTCATTTAAGCTTTTTACATAGACGGAAATTTTCGGGTTAGCTAGTTTAATCGTGGAGTTCTTCGCAGGGGTATGATTTAAATAATATGTGTCTACTGCTGAAACATTAAAAGTATTCAGTATTAATGCAGTACTAAAAAATAACATCATAAAAATAATTAGCTTCCTTCTCAATCTAAAACTTCCCTTTTTATGGGACATTTTTCATGCCTCCTATCTATATTTCTACTTAAAAAAATTCATTTTCCCTGTCCTCAAAATCCCCCTTTCATCTTCCTTTTAATTAAAAAGAAAGAGACCTATTTTTGAATAGATCTGTCGTTTACAAGCTGCTATTTAAAACAAGATTAATATATAAAGTATATATTTGTTCCTAATAAAGAACGTTATAATGCAAATAGATAAAATTTGTCATAAAAATGACACATTAACAACAAAAAATCGAGAGGAAAACTCCTCCCGATATTAATTATTATGGTGATGATACCAACCCTGTTTTAGGGGCGTGTGCTGCACTTAGAGCTCTTTCCACCTCATTCTCTCCTCTTCCATGACAGTAAGAGCAGGCTTTGTTTGGATTAGTCTTATGTTCTTCATTAAGCGTTTCGTCGTATTTTTGTCCTGTGACCCCATAAATGGCTGTTGTCCCATTATGACAAGCGAGACAGAATGCCCGTTCCTTGGTATCAGTTAAAATCGTAAACTCACGCTCATTTTCTCCAATTTGAACTTTCACAATTTTACGATCTTGATCTGTATCTCCGGCATTAAAGGACTGTACATCCTCGTGTCCTAAAGATTCTTTAAGGCCTTTTATATTATTTGATCCATGTGTATCATGACATTCGGCGCAAGGAATATGCCCGGCAAGAGGGCTTCCATCTTGTGCCTTAATAATATGACTGGAAAATTGCTTCTCGGCCAAAGATATCTCTCTATTAGAGTAGGACAATCCAACATTGTTTGTTTCGTATTCTTCCTTGGTTTCTTCAGTCAAATTATTGTAAAAGCTAGCGATATCAGCAATTCCATTATATTTATTTTTGGTATTCAAATTATGACAGCGAAGACAGAGATCGTAATCTTCATAGATTCCAATTGCACTTATATTCTTTTTATATTGGAAGACGCGATACTCTACGTCTACGTCAGGCTGAGCTACTAGTCCACCAAGACCCGATTCGTGACAGGACTCACATAGTTGTTCTTTGCTGCTTATTTTTCCAACGGGCTTGTTGTCCTTTTGAATATCAGGAGCATGCGTATAAATAATATGATCCTGTGCTAAATTAGGATTACCTTCTGACCGCTCTATATGTGGATTGTGACATCCTGTACAGGAACTGCCGCTTGGTTTCCCTGAAATATCAATTGCTGCAGAATGCTTGTGTGTGGCTTGGCTATTTTCAGGCATCGGTGCAACGGTTCCGTCATGACAGGCCATGCAATAGTTATCAACAAGTAGATCAGTATTAGCGTTTTCACTATTTTTTTTCTGATCTAATAGGTTTGGATTACTTGCTTCGTGAGTACTATGGCAATTGGCACATACATTCACATTATTTGCATAAACCGCATGAGGACTTTCCCGATGAATATTTTGTCCGTTATAGGCTGTTCCATAAAGCTTCTGTCCACTTTCTGCTATAATTGGTGGAGCACTTTCCGTCGTAAATGACCAAAATCGAGGAAAAGCGCTGTTACCAGCGGAATCAATAACTCCTAACGGGCTAATAAATACATTATATTTTGTACTCCTTGATAAGGGTCTTACTGATGGAATAAATGAAATTTCTTTTGTGTCCGAATTATATTGGACCTCTCCCGGAACATCTTTACCATTACTTGTAACTCTGATACTTTTGTCAATCTCTGCTTCCTTTAATGTATTTGCATCTGAAACCCTAAATTTTATTTCCGTGCTTATTGAAACTTGCGTCATATCCTCTGTATAAGTTGGAACAATGCTGTTAGATAAAATAATTGGACGTAAAGTATCTAATGTAAAAGCAATACGTTTTGGCGTTCCCTCATTCCCCGCTCGGTCTGTCGCTTTTGCATAAACGGTATGAGGGCCTTCTGCCATCTGAGGATTACTATAAATCCATTTCTCATTACTATCTTTGGGGACTGGTACCCATGTTCCAGTAGTGGTGTCGCTACAATCCATACAAATTTGCACCGTTGAATCCGGTTCAGTAGTTACCTCAATGGATCGAGACTTGGAAAATGTACCATCAGCCAAGTTCACAAATGTAATAACGGGTGGTGTACTATCAATTGTAAGGTTATTTATAGTGGTGGAGGCAACAGTTATCCCAGCGTCTACAAGCTTAACGTCTATATTGTGTATGCCTTCTTGTAACACAACTTCCGGAATACTCCAGCTATTGTCGTTTACTTCGAAGGTTGTACCTATTTGCTCCGCCCCATTAAAAAGGCTAATTGACATCCCTGCCGTATAATTTTCAACTGTACCCGAAATGGTAATACTACTTGTGCTTAAAAATCCACCTGATTCAGGTGATACCACCATAACCTTTGGTTCGGTTCCAGTTCCTTCTGCTCTTACAACGGATATTTCCGATATCTGATAAGATCCTAAAAACTGAAAACATAAAACAAGAATGATTAATCCTTGTAACTTGGTTTTATATAGGAGTCCACTTGGTTTCATTTAGTACCCCTCATCTCTACTCTTCTAATAGAATCAAAATTTTAATCTATATATCTATTTTATTCTTATTGATGGGAAGGTACTAGAGGTTGGAGTTAATATTCAATAAATATTCATATATAGATTGTAGAAAGGTGGGAATTGCACTGGTACCTTTGAAAAGGGGATTGTGTCTATTTTATTGCTTCTGCGGCTTCATGGACAAATTAATATAGGCAATCCGTATTTTCCGATACATCAGAACTGTCTGGTTGTAAAGTCAAAATTATTTATTCAGTGTCTAAATAGTAAAATATACATAAAAAAACAGGGTGCTATGCTGAAGCATAACACCCTATTTCTTGAGATAATTGTTAACTTATTTTACTAGAAGCCTGTTGGCATTCCAGCTGGGTGATCAGGAAGACGCTCTGCGTTCTTAATAGTTTCAGCGTGAGAGCTGTTGTGACATGCCCAACATACGGACATGTTCGTGAACTTTTTAAGAGCGGAAGAAGCGTTGTTGTCTTGCATGTAAGCTAAAGCAGCTTCTTCAGTTTGACCAGCAGCTACTAGGTCTTTAATTGTACTTCCAAGACCATCCTTCATGATATATGCGTCAGTACCGTGACCGTAGTGACAGCGTACGCAAGTGTAGCTGTCGCTATTTGTGCTGTGACGGTATGCTTCAGTTTCAGAACCGAAGTGAGATTTTGCGCCTTCAGAGTTAGCTTGTAGGTAGTCTGTGTGACAAGCCGCACAGAATTTAGACATTTGAACACCGACGTTTTTAACAGTACCAGCAGATACTGTATAGCCAAGGTCTTTTAATTGTTGTTCAGTTTTACCGCCAAAATTAGCGATTGGTGCACCTGAGAAGAAACCACTTTGGATAGTAGCTCCATGTTTCAATGGATCTGTCTCTTGAGCCATTTGAACAACTACAGGTCGAGCGATGAAACCTCTAGCTGCATTAGTTAGTGCAGTAGCACCTTCAGGTGTAGTAGAATAGGCTTCAGCATGGTCGTAAGAGAAATAAACACCAGGTGTTGAACCGTAAGCAGCGATAATATCAGAGTCTGTTTCAACTACTGTTTTTGTTGCTGGGTTATCTCCTTTTTCTGCTTTAACTAAACGTGACCAGTAAGTTAGACCGTCTGTACGGCCGTCATAACCATATAACCATGGAGCTGTAGATTTTGTAAAAGCAGCAGCACCTTTGTTATATTGAGCTACAGTTACTATACCATCAACATCTGTTGTACGTAATAATACTACAGCAGGAGCAGCAAGTATTTCTGCCGGAGTAGTCATAGCAGGTAAAGTATCTACTACAGGAACGTTTTCTAATTGCATACCACCTTGAGAAGCTGGCATTGCACCAATTCCGTTTGGATTGTATTGTAATAAACGATCAGAGTAAGATCCGTGTGGAGCGTGACAGCTTGCACAGTTGAAATTTTCGCCCCATGCAGTTCCCTTAGTCTTGTCATCGCCTTCTAAATCCGGATTTCCACCAGGAGCTGCTTTGATTAACACTGTATCGTTAGACATGTGCATAGAAGATCCGTGAGTACCACCGAATGTACCTGCACCGCTGGTAGTTTTAGCAGTATCAGCAGTTACTGAACCATCAGTGAATACGTTTAAGAATCCTAAAGTACCATCATGACATGCAGTACAAGTATTATAAACACCATCAGCAAATAATAATTGGTCGCCTTTTGCAGTATGTGTTTGGTGACAGCTTGCACAAGAGTTTGTGTTATTTTGGTAAGAAGTGTGCGTTTTGTGACCAGGTAAATTCTTGATTACAGTACCAGAAGTAGTACCGTCATCTGTATCAACACCAACAGCAGTGTTGTTTGCATTCTTGTTTGCAGGTTCAACGTCTGTTCCTTGAGCCATTGGACCTTTTGCAGCAAAAGTAGCTGTTGCAAACATACTAATGAGCATGATTGCAAATAAAAAACTTAAACTAAACTTTCTCATTCTTAAAACCTCCCAAGGTTTCATTCTTTTTTCTCTCTTTTTTCTCTCTCTGTGTCTTACTTTTTTCTACTCTGAAAAATCGATAGGATGCTTACTTTTCTATACCACCTCCTTTAATCTAAAGGAAATAAGTGAAGGACTAATCCATTACTTTTTTGCTAGGTGTAATTCTATTAGTTGAAGACTTGAACCCTAATGTTAACCGTGTCGGTAATGAAAACATTGTCGTTTTTGTCGACATACAGTCCGTTTGGTAAGTAGAATTGTCCGTTTTGTTCACCCATACCGCCAAGTTGGAAGATTTTTTTTCCATCTTTGTCAAAACCATAAACCACGTGAGTTAGATTGCTGACCACATACATGATACCGCGGCTATCGATGTCAATTCCTCTTGGGTTAACGAAAATAGACGTTCCCTTGCCTTTTTCAGATCCATTAATAATTTTTACAAACTTCCCGGTTTTATTAAAAATTTGAACGCGCTGGTTTCCGGTATCTACTACGTAAATATTACCTTCATCATCTGCAGTGATTCCATTTGGAGCGTTAAATTCGCCCTCATTTGTCCCTGGCTTACCGAATTCAAGCAGTACCTTTCCATTTATATCAAACACATAGACTTTGTTGGCTTTAATATCTGTTACATAAACCTTTTTATCAATGATCCGCAATGCCGCAGGTGCCGAAACTTTCTTATCTTTGCTTGCTTGTGGGGCAAAGTAATCAATAAATTTCCCTTTTTCATCAAAAATCGAGATATTTCCATTATATAAATCTGCTACAAAAACTCTACCCTGGTCATCAACGGAGATTCCATATGGGAATTTAAATTGTCCCTTTCCGCTTCCATCCTCGCCAAACGAGAAGAGAAGGTTGCCACCGACATCAAACGCTAGTACTCGTTTATTATCAGTGTCCGAAACATAGGTAAACGAGTCATTTGTCGTTACGTCCATCGGCTTTTTAAGTGGTTTATCAAAGTCACCTGTAAGCGAACGACTGTAGTTTGGTGCTCCATTTGGGTTAAGAACCTTTAGTAATCCCGTATCGACTGCATTTGTTTGATTTAGAAAAATGAAGGTGAAAACGGCTGCTGTTATTAAAGCTATGAGTGCCATATTAATATACACATTACGTCTTTTCATCATTTCTTACCTTCATTCTTTGTGACTTTATCTTTTATTCGGTCTAAAGCAGTAAGCGAATCTTTATCTAAAGGATCATACTGTAACGCTTCCTTAAAAATGTCGCTTGCCAATTGATAATCGCCTTGTGCTTCAGCTACTAAGCCAATTTGATAGATGATATCTGTGTTAGCTGGAGCTAGCTTGTTAGCTGTGGTTAGTGCTTCAGTTGCCCTGTCATACTCTTTTAACTCTCTAAAGGTAATTCCCAATTGTACATGGCCTTTAAAATCCTTCGGGGCGATCTTAACAGTTTTCTTAAACGCAATCAGTGCTTCATTATAGCGTTCTTCATCTAGATAAACTAAACCCATGTTGTAATGGGCATCATAATAATTTTTGTCTTGCTCTAAAACATAATCAAACTCTTTAATAGCCTTTTCATTTTGGCCTTTTAAGTAATAAGTGTAACCCAACACGATTCGGTTTTGTAAATTCGCAGGATCTTTTCTAACCTCTTCTTTGTAATAATCAAGCTGCTCGTTTACTCTTTTCATATCAAGATCATTCCAAAAATAGAAATGCCCCAGAGCATACCCTGAACCTACTGAAATTAATAATGTTAATAATAGTAGCAGAATACTGATTTTCTTTGTAAAAGTCTTTGGCTGCTTCTTGGCTGGTCTTCCCTCTACTTCCTGAGGTGCTTTTTTTGCTTCCATTTTAAATCCCCTCTCGGAATCTTTTCGTTTGCTATTTGGTTTTGTGGCACCTATTACAAGTTTTTTCAACATGACATCTTAAACATGTTTTGTCGTACTTCTGATTTTCTGCTATATTGACTGGGTGTTTACTCTTCCATTTATCTTCCTTGTGTGAACTTGGATGACAGGAAGCACATTGAACCTTTGTAACTGGTGAACTACTTGTATTCCGGTTTTCATGACAAGTGAAACACTTCTGTGTTTCCTTTGATTGACGTCCGTGCTCAGTCATGAAGGAAGCAATATTATGGTTTTCTGGCCTTGTTCCGTGACAGTCTTTACAGAAGGTATTCGTTTTTGCATATTGTGAAACGGTAACATTCGTTGATTCTGTGTTATCTTCTTTTTTCAAAAAACTTGTGTAGGTAGCGTCTTTTTTAAATAAGTCATACTTTTCACTGGACATATATGAATGGCACTTCTCACACGTTTCCAACTCAGAAGGTTGAATCCTCCCATGCCCTCCTGCTTTGAACGTTTCATTTTTATGATCTTTTGGAACCATCGAAGATTCGTGACAGGCCTTACATTCCATTGGTGCATTTCTTGCTTCATGACATTCCATACAAGTAGACATTTGTGGGCTAGTAAACTTCTTATCACTCATTAGTGACGTGCCTACTTTTTCATTCCATTTACCGTAATCACTCTTGTAAGTTACTTTTCGGTCAGAAATTTTTCCGTGAGCAGTACCACTATGACACTGAACACACTCTATACCTTCCGTTTTATGTTTATCATGTGGAATGATTATATCCCCAGAAGGAGTGACGTCTCGTGCACTAATATTGTGACAGGTTTCACAAGCTTTATCTGGAATGATAGTTGGCATTTTTATTGGAGCGGTAAAGGTGTCTGTTTGGTTTTTATAAATCTCAACTAAAACGTTTCTCTTCGCTTTCGTGTAATTCTCAATTCCCGGTGTAACATGACAGCTGACGCAATCTACTTCGCTATGACTTGAAGCTTTCCATGTATAGTACTGCGGTTTCATCTCATGGCAAGACGAACAAAACTCTGAACTTGATGTTGCTTCTAGCCCTGTGAAGCTGAGTCCGAAGAAGATGGCTAGAAACAACAAGGTAAGCGTCATAATTTTTAATAACTTATAGCGAAATTCGGGAGGGGCCGGCAGCTCGTTGTTGTGCTCCTCATCCATAAAAGCGACCCTCCATTTCAGGAAATACTATTTTTTCACATCATCTTTAAAGCCAGTTCTGTGACAGTATTGGCAATAAACATCTGTTGGTGCTTTAATCACTGTTGTTCCTTCTTTTGGTTTGTCACGATCGTGACAGACGTAACACTCAGCTTTTTGATCAGCTGTTTTTCCTTTATCTGAGTGGGCTGTTAGCCATTGATCACTTTCTACGTGTCCTGCAGGGCGGTTACTGTGACAGGCGCTACAGAAATTGTTGATACGTGATTCATCTTTAACAAGAGTCATGTTTGGTTCGTATTTACCAGTTGCTTTCTTTGCATCTTTCATTTTCAGTAATGTCATAAGGTCTTCTTTTGCTGTATCTTTAATCCATTTAGAATCCTCATGACAGTCAACACACTTGTCTAACTCTTGAACGGCTGTGTCGCCATGCTGTCCGTTCCAACCTTCAACCTTATGGCTTTTAGGAACTTTAACTTTTTTATGACATGTTTCACATGCCATCGAAAGCTTAACGTCTTTTTGTTGTTTTCCAATTGCTTGTAAAATGATATCTTGGGTTTTTTTATCGTGTTCAGCTACAACTGCTTCAGTATTTTCCCCTTCAGCCTTTGTTTCCGTTGATGCAGTTGATGCTTTTTCATCAATCTGTTCCTCAACATGTTCAGGGTTAGGCGGAACGAGATAAGCTACATCTTTCCAAGGTTTTTCACCGTTATTTACTTTATCGTGGCAATCAATACATGTTCCCATGTTCGGTGCCATGTATTTCTTTTCCATTACTTTTTGTGCGGATTCTTCCGTGTACTCGCCACGAACTTCTTCCGTATTAATACCACGGGCAACAATCTTCGCATGAACAACACCAGCATGACAGCTGATACATGGAACTCCTTCTTCAATATGCCCTTTATGATTAACCTTCAAGTCACCCGATGCGGTAACGAGACGATTCTTCGAATGACATTGGAGACAGTTTTCATTTGAAACCGCTTCATGTTCAGTTTGAACAATTTGTTTAGGAATACCTGTAACATGGTAGTAAACCTCTTTCAATGAAATCACTTTGTGGGTGATCATATTAACGAACCCTGGTTTGATATGACACTGAACACAGGAAATCTGGTTATGCGCACTAGCTGTATAGGTTGTAAATTCTGGTGCCATTTCGTGACAGCTTGCACAGAATGTTGGCGAATTTGTAAAGGAAAGAACTCCGTATCCTCCACCAAAAATTACGATACTTCCGACCAGTGACACAAATAGTAATTTCCACCTCGTAACTGGATCCTTCCAATCTATGCTTCTGAACTTTCTCCACAATCTGCGTACCAGGCCAACCTTTTTTCTATCTTCTCTAAGTTCGGGATCTATATCTTTATTTTTCTTTTTCCCCCAAATGGCCACTTAACTCATCCTTCCCATTTTGGATTAGATCTCTATTTTTTATAAAACCTCTCTAAAGGTAGTATCTAACATTGTAAGAGTATAATCCAATGTACAATTTGTGAATAATTTTTCACAAAACCGGACGATTCCTTTTACCCTGAAAACAACTCATAAACGCTGTTATTAAAGGTCTATATTAACACTATCACCATAGTACAAAACTGTATACAGGGTTATTTTTATACACAAAATGGGGTTCTTATTCATGGATGCTAAGATTTTAAACACAAATGTTCGAGATTGGTATATCTCCACTAAGAAATGCCATATGTCTGTCATAATTGACAAAAAATTGAACATCTCCAAATGGTTTCATAGTTGTCTCTATATAGATAGAAGAAGAACGAAATTTCCTTCTTCCTTCCATTGTTGTCACTGTATAATGGAAGTGGTAAGATAAAAAAGGAAATTAGTGAATATTTTTATACATGGATTTAAAAAAAATTGGTTGAGTCTTTATAAAAAGGAGCGTTCATCAGATAATGGGAATCTTAAATAAAGTTTTTGATCTGAACAAACGTGAGCTAAAGAGGTTAGACAAGCTTGCAACAAAAATTGACGCACTCGCTGCTGAAACGCAAAAGCTAACGGATGATCAACTTCGTAGTAAAACGGACGAGTTCAAGGCCCGCTATCAACAAGGGGAAACACTCGATGATTTGCTTGTTGAAGCCTTTGCCGTTGTCCGAGAGGGTTCCCGTCGTGTGCTTGGTTTGTATCCGTACCATGTTCAGCTAATGGGGGGAATTTCTCTTCATGAAGGAAACATTTCGGAGATGAAGACTGGGGAAGGTAAAACGTTAACCTCGACCATGCCCGTTTATTTGAATGCTCTTTCTGGGTTAGGTGTTCACGTTGTTACGGTCAATGAATACTTGGCAAGTCGTGACGCCACCGAAATGGGTGAGCTGTATCAATTTTTAGGCTTAACGGTTGGCTTGAATCTAAACGCCATGGATAAGGAAGAAAAACAAACATCCTATGCAGCTGATGTTACTTATGGAACAAATAATGAATTTGGTTTCGATTATTTGCGCGATAATATGGTCTTATATAAAGAACAAAAAGTTCAGCGTCCACTTTTCTTTGGAGTCATTGATGAAGTTGACTCAATTTTAGTCGATGAAGCACGTACACCATTAATTATTTCAGGATCAGCACAAAAATCCGCTGCCCTTTATATTCAAGCCAATGCCTTTGTCCGTATGCTAACAAAGGACAAGGATTATACGTATGATGAAAAAACGAAGGGCGTTATGCTGACAGAAGAAGGAATCAGTAAATCCGAGAAGGCTTTCGGGGTTGAAAACCTCTTTGATATGTCACACGTTACCTTAAACCATCATATTAACCAGGCGCTAAAAGCGAATGTCAGCATGCACCTCGATATTGATTATGTTGTCCTAGACGGGGAAATTATCATCGTTGATCAGTTCACTGGACGGATGATGAAAGGTCGTCGGTATAGCGAAGGTTTGCACCAGGCGATTGAGGCAAAGGAAGGCCTTGATGTTCAAAACGAAAGCATGACGATGGCGACGATTACATTCCAAAACTACTTCCGGATGTATAAGAAATTGGCCGGTATGACTGGTACTGCAAAAACGGAAGAAGAAGAATTTCGCAATATTTATAATATGAATGTTATCGTGATTCCAACCAATCAACCGATTGTCAGGGATGACCATCCCGATTTAATTTACTCGTCAATGGATGGCAAGTTCCGTGCGGTCGTTGAAGATATTGCCGAGCGATATCAAAAAAGACAGCCTGTGCTTGTTGGTACAGTTGCGATTGAAACATCAGAGCTTATTTCCAAGCTTTTAATAAAAAAAGGCATTCGTCACAATATCTTGAATGCAAAAAATCATGAGCGCGAAGCAGAAATCATTGCTGAAGCTGGTCACCAAGGGTCAATTACAATCGCCACAAATATGGCAGGACGTGGTACGGACATTAAGCTTGGTGAAGGTGTAGTTGATTTAGGCGGTCTTGCGGTCATCTGCACTGAGCGTCACGAGAGCAGGCGTATCGATAACCAGCTCCGTGGACGTTCTGGACGTCAAGGGGACCCAGGAATTACCCAATTCTACTTATCAATGGAAGATGAACTGATGCGCCGTTTTGGTTCCGATAACATGAAAGCCATGATGGAAAAGCTTGGTATGGACGATAACCAGCCCATTCAAAGCAAGATGGTTTCTAAGGCCGTTGAATCTGCGCAAAAACGGGTCGAGGGCAACAACTTTGATGCTCGGAAACAATTGCTGCAATATGATGATGTTCTTCGTCTGCAGCGTGAAATTATTTACACCCAGCGTGATGAAGTGCTCGAATCAGAGAACCTTCATGACATCATTCAAAAAATGATAGTAAATACGATTGGGCGGAATGTGGAGGCACATGCACCAACACATGAGGATGAAGAAGCATGGAACCTACAAGGAATAGTCGATTTTGTCAACGCAACCCTTCTGCATGAGGGTGACATCACCTTAGATACTCTAACCGGTAAGGATCCAGAAGAAATGGTCGAAGTCATTTTTGCCAAAGTGAAGGAGCGCTACGAGGAGAAAGAACAAATCCTCTCCCCTGAGCAAATGCGCGAATTTGAAAAAGTTGTTACACTTCGTGCTGTCGATTCTAAATGGACGGACCACATCGATGCCATGGACCAGCTTCGCCAAGGAATCCATTTGCGTGCCTATGGACAAATTGATCCCCTTCGCGAGTATCAGCATGAAGGCTATGCAATGTTTGAAGCAATGGTCTTATCAATCGAAGATGAAGCAGCAATGTATATCATGAAAGCCGAAATCCGCAACAATCTTGAGCGCCAAGAAGTCGCAAAAGGTCACGCGGTCAATCCGAAAGACGACGGCGAACCGGTAAAGAAGAAGCCGAAAGTCAAGCAAATTAACGTCGGCCGCAACGATCCATGTATTTGCGGAAATGGGAAGAAATATAAAAACTGCTGCGGGGCAGCAAAGTAACTAATACGTGTGAGAATCATGGCAACTTACTTTGATAAATAATGCGTGTGGGATTTGAGAGCTGGCGAGGAGATTCGCTGGCTCTCATTTTTTTGTTTGGTGGCGATGTCTTTTGTGGATATGTGGATGAGTATGGGGATTTGTTGATAAGTTTGAGGGGAATTCAGAGATATAGTCTGAGGATTTGTAGTATCTTCTCTATATTTTTAGATATCCACATGGGGATAAGTTTTTGAGAACTTTTTAAACTGATTAGGCTTGAATTTGTGTAGATTCTATTTTGTTCGAAGATAAAATGAATTTTTCGTGGATTTGATCCGATTTATCTGCTACTTTCAATTTTTATCGGCCTTTTTCTCCGTTTATCAACAATTTCCCCAAAAGGCCAGGCTTAGTTGCTTTGCCTTCTATAAAGGCAATTTTTGCGCTTCAAATTGTTTGTGGTAGGCTAATCTTTTTATTCGTATTGTATAAATAATACTGAATTCCAATTACCGAATTAATTCGTATTCTATAGATGTCTTTCATTTTCTGAATTTAGGCATTTTCCCCGCAAAAATCATTTATGTTTCCTTCCTCTTTTTCCACACTAAAAAACGCTACCCCAAGATTAGGAGCAGCGTTTTTTAGTGTTTTTATTGTGCTTCAATTAAGCCGTAGCGGCCGTCTTTACGCTTATAAACAACATTTGTGTGGTTAGTATCAGCATTCGTATATACATAGAAACTATGTCCTAGCATGTTCATCTGTAAGATTGCTTCTTCACTATCCATTGGCTTAAGGTCAAAGCGTTTTGTCCGAACTAACTCAAGCTCGTCCTCGTCTAAGTCACTAGCTCCATTGCTTTCAGTTGTTGCAAATGTAACTGGAAAATCACCCTTCTCGCGAAACTTACGGTTAACTTTTGTTTTGTGCTTACGAATTTGACGCTCTAACTTATCAGAAATCAAGTCAATAGCAGCATACATATCGACATTAGCTTCTTCTGCACGTAACACAAGTTGTGGAAGCGGGATGGTAACTTCAACTTTAGAAGATTTATCTTGATTGTATTTTAGATTCACATTTACCTTTGCATCTGGTGCTTCTGTAAAATAACGTTCCAATTTAGAAATTTTCTTTTCTACGTACTCTCTTATTGCTGGAGTTACCTCAATGTTTTCACC
>JAIMAD010000136.1 GCA_023512145.1 Bacillus sp. (in: firmicutes)
TACGGGTGGTTCGGGGGTTTTCATCTAATTTCAGTTTATCAAACAAAATTTCGCCAAGTTGTTTCGGTGTAGCGATATTGTTAGGCGTGCCTGCTTGTTGTTATTTTTTTTCTTGTTATAGGATTGTTTTTGGTTTTTTTTTACTGTTGATTAATTTGTTTTTTGCATTTTTTGTGTTATTTTTTGGAATTGGCTTTATCCTGAATATGCTTCTCCGAATGTCATGGGTGATGGCAGTGGTTTATCCTATTGTGGCAATTTTTATTATAGATAAAGTGAGTTTTAGTGAATATTTTATAAATAGTAAAATGGCTTTTCAAGAACTAGGCCAAAGATTGATCTCCTTAGCAACAGCAGATATTCTTATCTTGTCAAGTGGGCTAGCTGGAGCGGTCGCGGCTGGTTTTACGATAAAGCTTTTACGGAAAAGTGGATACCTCATGTTTTAAGACTTTTTACCTTTGGGTAAAGGGTCTTTTTTCAAGGGAATTGTCTAATTGACATTCAAATGTAAAAAAAAGGCAGTTTTATTAACTTTCCTTCTCCTTTTTTGAATAATTCCTTGCAGTAGGGGAATGAATATTTTGGGAGGAGTGAAAAATTGATGAATAAAATAAAAAATTGGAAAAAACGTTTTGCCATGGCTTTTCTTTTCTTGATGGCATTAGTAGCGACATTCCAATCGATATCTGGTGTAAATGCACAATCGCTGATTATTCACTTAGCTTCTGCCATAACACCAAGTGAAACGGTTTCTGGGGCCCCACCTCCCTTGGAAGAGGCTTTTGATTGGTCAAAGTACCCTAAACATTCCGTTACAGCTACAGGCTATACAGCAGGTTATGAATCGACCGGTAAAAGTAAAGGTCATCCAGAATACGGAATTACTTACTCTGGTGTAAAAGTGAAACGTGATTTATTTTCGACAATTGCAGCTGATTTAACTGTATTTCCAATTGGCACTGTCCTCTTTGTTCCAGGATATGGATATGGGGTTGTTGCAGATAAAGGTGGAGCCATTAAGGGGAATGAATTGGACCTTTATTATGAAACTGTCGAGGATGTTTATAAACTTTGGGGGAAAAAGAAAGTTGAGATTTACGTAGTTGAAAAAGGAAATGGGAAACTGACAGAGCAACAATTGCAAGCATTAAATGAAGATAAAGAGATGCAGGTGTTTCGTGGACAATATATAAGCTCGGAAAAAAGATAAGTACAGGCCATGAGCCTGTTTTTTTGTTAGGAATTTATAAAATAATTTAGTCAAACAGCCCGTCTCCTAGTGTACGTTTACATTTCCAAACTTTCATATTAGTTGCTATACCTAGAGAATGTTTAGAAAGTCGAAATAAACTAACTTTTTCGTTATAATGAAGAAGACTAACATGGAGGTGGAGTGAAAATGTTTCATGTAAAAAAGGAATTTTCGTTATCTAATGAACACGAAGGGCTAATTATTGGTCTTTTTGATAAACCAGAAAAGTTCTCAGGACGTTTAGCCATACTTGATAGCCAGTTCGATGGACAGCTTACAGAACTAGTGAAATCAGGTGACATATCAGCGAAGTTAAAAAGTATTAATAAAGTACATAGCTTTGGTAAAATTGCACCTAAACGAATTTGGTTTGTGGGTCTGGGAAAAGAAAAGGAATTAACCTTCGATAAGCTAAAGGAAGCGTTTGGCAAGCTTTTTAAAGAAGTAAAAACAAGTAAGCTTGAAGAGGCTGCTTTCTATTTGGATTCATTTTTATCCGAGGAACTAGATGGTTTGGACGTGGCCCATGCACTAAGTGAAGCATTTGCCCTTGCCACATACGAATTTGTAGGCTACAAGCTAAAGTCGAATGAACCAGAGAAAAGGCTAGATAAGTTGACGATTTATAGTGAAGCCATTGACGAAGAGGATGTAAAAGCATCTCTAACTGTGGGTTTCGCATTTGGAAAAGGTACGAATTCTGCAAGAACGCTTGTCAACATCCCAGGTAATTTGCTTACGGCCACAGATATGGCCAATTACGCAAAAGAACTTGCTGCTAAGTATGATTTTGAGATAGAAATCTTAGATAAAGCCGAGATTGAAAAGCTTGGAATGGGTGCTTTCTTAGCTGTTAACCAAGGGTCCACTGAGCCTCCAAAAATGATTGTCTTGAAATACCAAGGAAAAGATGAGTGGAAGGACGTCATTGGCTTAGTTGGAAAAGGAGTCACCTTTGATACGGGGGGTTACTCTATTAAAACAAAAACAGGCATTGTTGGTATGAAAACCGACATGGGTGGTGCTGCTGCTGTACTCGGTGCCATGGAAATCATCGGTGAGATCAAGCCAGAACAAAATGTGGTTGCTGTCATTCCGTCAACAGATAATATGATTAGTGGCAGTGCGTTTAAACCGGATGATGTGATTACATCGATGAGCGGTAAAACAATCGAGGTTTTAAACACAGATGCAGAAGGTCGTCTTGTTTTAGCAGATGGAGTTACATATGCCCTGCACCACGGTGCGAATTACTTAGTTGATGTCGCCACATTAACTGGAGGAGTGATTACGGCACTAGGTCTCCATACTACTGGGGCGATGACCAATCATGATCGATTATTTGAACAGGTTCTAGAGGCTTCGCTGGAAGCAGGCGAGCGGGTGTGGCAATTGCCATTGTTTGAAAGTGAAATAGAACGGGTTAGAAACAGCAAGATTGCAGATTTAAATAATTCCCCTGGCAGTGAAGGTCATGCGCTTGTTGCTGGTGCGTTTATTGGTGAATTTTCTGAAGGAACACCGTGGGTCCACTTAGATATTGCTGGGACTTCCACCACATCAAAGGGATATGATCTTGGTCCTTCGGGTGCAACAGGAGTTATGACTCGAACACTTGCACTATTCGTTGAACGTTTTGAGCCAATCTGAAAAATAGTACCTCTTGGCCTCCGGTTTGATTCGGAGGCTTTATTTGGTTGCTTAGGAAATAATAAAATAATTTAGTGTGGATAACATTGAACTATTTATCTGAATAAGGCACCAGCGCACGTGCTCCTAGTATATTTGGCTCTTCTCCCTTAGATACGTCAACACCTGAAACGAATCGCTCTTTCGTGTTTCCTTTATCTTAGTCGAAGCGTGCTAGGAAGTACGCCGCTAAACGGGTGCTTGCGCTTTTCTTAGTGCTTGATGCCCACTCCAAACCCAACGCGTTCGCATATGCAATACTGTAGGCAAGTATTATGAAAAGGAGGTAGGCTGCATGCAACCTTATCAAAGCCCTTACCTTTATCGGGGCACATACCCGGCACAGGATCAAAGGTTTATCGGCTTATTGGGATGGCCTTTGGCGGCTGGCTTTTTAGGAGGATTAATTGGTGGTGGGTTAGTAGGAGGAGCGATAGCTAGTCGTCCATTTTATGGATATCCTGGTGTGTACCCAGGTATGGGTTATCCGGGTTATCCGGGTTACCCGGGCTACACACCGGTGGGTTACCCACCAATTGGCTATCAAGGGATTAGACCCCCATATTATTATTGAAATGGAAAAACAGCTCATCGGGCTGTTTTTTTCTAATATTAAGAGTTGGTTAACAGGAGAATTCAAAAAAAAGGAGAATAGGTTATTATAGATCTTACATAATTGGAGGGATTTAGTTGATCAAAGATACACTAATCGAAGCACTTGGAATTCAAATTACCCATATAGAAGAAGGAAAAGTCATTGCTACAATGCCAGTGGACGAACGAACCCGCCAACCATATGGTATTCTGCATGGCGGAGCATCGGTAGCTTTAGCGGAAACAGTTGCTAGCCTAGGCGCCTATGAATTGGTCAATAAAGAGACAGAAGCAGTTGCGGGACTTGAAATTAACGCCAATCATGTTCGCTCCAAAAGTGAAGGCCTTGTCACTGCAGTGGGAACGGTTTTGCATCAAGGAAAATCGACAATGGTTTGGGACATTAAAATCACTGATGAGCAAGATCGTCTTATTTGTGTTTCTAGATGCACAATGGCAATAATAAAGTTGAAAAAGTAACTATGGGTAAATATCTACAGTAGCAACGTTGTGGGCTAGTGCTTAGCCTTCGTATTCTTGAAATCAATTGGAGCGCTCAGTTCATATAGGTGAAAACGGGCAGCTTCGCTTTTTATAGAATCATGTTGTTATTTACCATACTTTTTTTGTGTTATATTGAAGAAAAATTTAAAATATTCACGTCAATTCATGGTATACTGTAAGAAATAAAAAGTAAAAAAGCACAATTTTTTGTACAGGTTTCTTTATATAATAGTATTAAGATGGAACAGCAAAGGTGGTGAAAATGATGAGAACACGACAGCAACATTTGTTTATCGATTTTGAGTTTACGATGCCTGAACGAAATGTTCGAACAAAAAACTTTTTTGCGGAAATTATCGAAGTTGGAATTATTGCAGTTGTTGACAATCAAGTATCTGAACAGTTTTCATCCTTTGTTACTCCTCTTAAATTCCCAAGGTTATCTGACCGCTGTAAATCATTCTTACATATTTCACAGCAACAAGTCGACAGGGGCCTATCTATCTATGAACTAATAAATAAATTAGAAAAGTTCAATAAGAATAATCATGAAACGACTGTTGTTACTTGGGGAAATATGGATATGAAAGTACTTCGCCAGAATAGTTTAAAAGCGGGCGTCGCTTTTCCGTTAACTGCAACTGAAATAGATCTTTCGATGGAATATAAACGTTTTTTCGGTGACCAAAATCAAACAGGTCTTTGGAAGGCGGTTCAGGAATATGGTTCAGAAGGGTCAGGCAGGCATCACCGGGCACTTGATGATGCGCTAACCACCTATAATATATTCCAACTCGTTGAAAAGGATAAACGCTATTTAGAAAAACCAGAACCAACGACGATAGGTGATCGGATTGATTTTTCAAAGCTTTTAAATGAATTTGCATAAAAGGCCAAATCATTCAAACTGATTTGGCCTTTACTGTGGGTGGAATAATAAAAAAGGTAGTGTGGATACTTTGGAATAGTTAGTGGATTGACGCAAACACCCCTAGTGACCATGTACTCCGCTAAAAGGGACTTTTGTTCTTTCTTATTAAAATTTATAATCCTTTTTTAATGACTCAATCGCTTTTATACTCATCTCAGTCCATTGTGAGGGAGTTTCTTCCAGTTCTTTTTTCATTTTTTCGACTGCTTCCTTTAAGGATGTTAGATACTCTGGAACTTCATTTTCAAAGGGCTTGACCATTTTGGTAGGTATATTTGCTTGTTCTCTATAGCTAAGCGCACGTCGTTCATGAAAAATAAGTACATCTGCCTCTTTTGGGTTGTGAAGATCTCCTTGCATTGGATGCTTTAACACTGCCAGGACCCTTACTAAATAATGCTGCGGACGTACATCCGTTATTTCTCCGATATATTTTCCTGTTTTATAGATAGCCGTTACAATCTCACCAATTTGTAATTCTGACACAACAAACACTCCTAATAATCAATTTTCCAGTCATGATTCTTCCATTTTACAACGAAACATAGTAAATTAAAAACAATGTGTATTAATAATTTCGGTTAAAGTAAAAAAGTGGAGGAATCATAAATGGGTAAGAAGTTGAAAATAGTACTTACATTATTGACTATTGTTTTCGTATTGGCAGCATGTGGTACAAGCACTGAGAAAGAAGAAGCAAAAGTAAAAACGACCACACCAAAAACAGAAGGAACGGAAGGGGGACAACAAGTGGAAAATGCTGGCTATCCTCAACTTTCCACCGAGGTGTCTGAAAATGAGAAAGTCGTTGAAATGGAAACATCGTTGGGGACGATTAAAATCAAATTATTCCCGGAAATTGCTCCAAAAGCTGTTGAAAACTTTGTGAAACATAGTGAAGATGGGTATTATGATGGCCTGATTTTTCATAGAGTCATGAAAGAATTCATGATTCAAGGTGGAGACCCGAACGGCAACGGAACAGGTGGAGAAAGTATCTATGGGAAGCCTTTTGAAGATGAATTTTCAAAAAATCTTTATAATCTTCGGGGTGCCTTGTCAATGGCGAATTCCGGTTCTAACACGAACGGTAGTCAGTTTTTTATTGTTCAAAAAACATCAATTGATCCATCAATGAAGTCGGAAATAGAAAATATGGGCTACCCTGAGGAAATAATTGAGGCATATGATAAAAACGGTGGGACACCATGGCTTGATAATGCCCATACTGTTTTCGGCCAAGTAATTGAGGGAATGGATGTCGTTGATAAGATTGCTGACACACCAGTAGGTGAGGAGGATAATCCTGAAAAAGATATCATCATTAAAAAGATTACCGTTGTAAAATAAGCAAATGTCAGTGGGTTGATAAATTGGTAGATACATTTTTTTTTGCTATAATTAAACCTTAGAGTATTTCCTTTGAAAAGGGGAGGAAAAGAATGTATCGAATGCTTGTATTATCAATGTTTTTATACTTTCCTGAAGATAAATCAGAATATTTTCCGGCTGCGATAACGTCTGTGCTTTTTTTAATTGGGGCTATTCTTACAATGAGATATTTTATTAAGGTTTCTAAACGCGAGGCCAAAAAAGCGGAAGAATTAGAAGAACAATTAAAAATTAAGCAGCCTACTCAAAGGAACAGTTAACAAGTTTGTTCCTTTTTTCTTTTTCCTTTTTTTGATAGAGACTGGAATTACCGCATAGCCTATTGCCTGTCTGTCCATACTAATGGCAAATTGACTATTGTGGGGGTCATATATATGAAATGTGTCTGGATAATTATTCTGCTTCTCCTACTAACGGGGTGTTTGGAAGAGGATATCAAGAAGGTGGATGTTGAACTATTTAATGACGTGGGAGATTCGCTTGGAAATATAGAAGTAGCTGAGCAAGCTAGTGGTGTGAAATTATCTGTGGATTTAAAAGGCCTTCCAGCTGGGGAACATGCGATTCACATTCATGAAAGTGGAAAATGCAAAGCACCGGATTTCAAAACAGCAGGAAACCACTTTAACCCAGAGAAAAAAGAACATGGCCTTCTCCATCCAAAAGGCGCACATGCAGGGGATTTGCCAAATTTGATTGTCGAGGATGATGGGTCAGTTAAGTTAGATTTAATGGCACCAATGGTAACGTTAACAGATGGGAAAACATCACTATTTACCAAAGAAGGTACCTCCATTGTCATTGATGAAGATAAGGATGATGGCATGACGCAGCCGGCAGGGGACTCAGGCAAACGGATTGCTTGCGGTGAAATTTCCAAGGATAAAAAAGCGGGTCAAAAAAAAGCTCAGGATGAGTAGAATAGCTAAATGGGTTATCATTAAGTGATAGCCTTTTTGTTCCGATTCCTTTCATGAAGTGTTTATCGCAGATTAACGGGCAGTAAAACCCCCACTTCAAGACTTAAAAGAATTGATGAAGGATAAGTGGGGGATAAACTGCCCGTAAAGGCCCGATTGGTTCATCTAACCATCAGTGGGGATGAAGAAAACCCCCACTGATGGAAGATTCACTTTTATGAGTGAATTAATTTGCTAATTCAAGGCAGAATGATCCACAATGGGAAGAGTACATAGACTGTCAGACTACAGTATAGTAAAGTATTTTTACAATATTTTCAAAAAGGGAGTTTGATGACGATGGGAAAGGTTTTACCATTTTTGATGTTCGAAGGGAATGCCGAAGAAGCCATGAATTGTTATACTTCGTTAATTGAGAATTCAGAAATAACCAGTATTGCTCGTTATGGAGCAAATGAAGCGGGTATAGAAGGAAGCGTTTTCCAAGCTACCTTTTCACTAAAAGGTCAGGAATTCATGTGCATCGATAGTTATGTTAAGCACGGATTTACGTTTACACCTTCCTTTTCGATCTATTACACATGTGAAACTGACGAAGAAATTGGCAGACTTTATGAGAATTTACTTGAGGGCGGGCAAGCTCTAATGCCTTTAGATGACTATTCTTTTAGCAAAAAGTTTGGTTGGATTGTTGATAGGTTCGGTGTTTCATGGCAGTTTAACCTTCCACTCTAATGTAATTGAAACTTTAGTTCTATAATTCAATGAAATATGTTTATTGGAGGGAAATAATATGAAAGCAATTGGGTTACTGAAATATCTACCAATTGAAAACGAAGAAAGCCTTTTTGATCTAGAATTAGAAAGACCCATTCCAAACGGAAAAGACCTACTTGTAAAAATAAATGCCATATCCATTAATCCAGTCGATACAAAAGTCCGATCACCAAAAGAACAGATTGAAAAGGAACCAAAAATAATCGGGTGGGATGCAAGTGGTGTTGTGGTAGAAGTTGGCGAAGACTGCAAGTTGTTTAAGCCGGGAGATGAAGTTTTCTATGCGGGAAGCATAACAAGGCCAGGTACGTATTGTGAATATCATCTTGTGGATGAAAGAATTGTTGGGAGGAAACCTAAAACCATTTCCCATGCGGAAGCTGCAGCCTTGCCTTTAACCGCAATTACGGCATGGGAAGCATTGTTTGAACGTTTATTAATTGATGCAACGAATAAAGAGGAAAACCAATTAAAGAGCGTCCTGATTATAGGTGGTGCAGGTGGGGTAGGATCGATTGCGATACAGTTAGCAAAATGGGCGGGTCTTAAGGTTATTACAACGGCCTCTCGTGAAGAAACAGTAAGTTGGGTAAAGAATTTTGGAGCCGACTATGTAATCAATCATCATAAGTCATTAAAGGAACAATTATTACCTATTCAACTGGAACAGGTGGATTATATCCTTTGTTTAAATAATACCGATCACTATTGGGAAAACATGGCGGATTTGATAAAACCTCAAGGTAAGATTTGTTCCATTGTAGAAAATAAACAACCCCTTGATCTTAATTTGTTGAAGAGTAAGAGTGTGACCTTTGTTTGGGAATTTATGTTTACAAGATCCATGTTTCATACAGAAGATATGAAAAATCAACATCTCTTATTAAATAGAATTAGCGAATTAATTGATGAGGGTCACATAAAAACGACATTGAATAACAAGTTAGCTCCCATAAATGCAGCTACGATTAGAAAAGCTCATTCGTTAGTTGAGAATGGAACTACAATTGGAAAAATTGTAGTAGAAGGATTTTAAAGAGAAATTGTTCCTTTTAAAAGAGAAAAGCATGCATTTGCCAAAGCCCAACCATTTTATAGTATGGTTGGGCTTTTCTTTTTTATCGAAAAATTAAAATTTACTCAGTTGTTTAAATATTTTTATTTTAAAAAAGATATTATTACAATATATCGAATTAACTGTCATGAGAATCACGGAATATATCATTTGGTTCTATTCAAGTAGTTATAAATGATTCAATGATTTACACTTGATATATCAATATTGTTAACTAATTTTTTAAATTTTCCAACTTTTTAATTCTTTATTCACATGCAAAACGGACTATGATACTATCACTAAGGTTTTGAAAATTTTGCATTAAGCAGAAGTCAAAATCAAGTCACTATGCCTTCCAAAGTCCCAAAAATAAAAAAATTCATTTACGAGGTGTAAGATGAAAGCAACCGAATCGGAAAATATGAAACTTTTAATGGATATATTAAATCTTAAAACTAAAAAAAGTGAATTATATCAGCAAACGGGTCCAAGTAGTTCTGACTATATTTCGCTTTCTATAAAACTAGATTTACTTGTTAATAGTTATCTTGAAGAAAAACTCGTAGATCTAATTTGATTAGAGTGGTTGATAGAAAGGGAATACATCAATATGCTTCAGCACTCATGAACTGTTGGTAGGATCTAATACATCTGAAAAAGTTTTTAAATATTCAACCAACTGTATTCTGTTAAATAACACTTTACGCTAAGATGACCTCGGTATTGAAACCAAGGTCATCTTTTTAATGGTTTACTTAGATAACAGCATATTTTTAATC